>CAZBNY010000170.1:0-4337 GCA_964493235.1 uncultured Lachnospiraceae bacterium | reverse complement strand
TATATCAGGCAAATGAAAGAGGGGAAAACATAATGGAAAACAGCAAAGCGGCGGAAAACAATATTGTAAACCTGTCCGGGATCGTTTCAGAGGAATGCGTATTCAGCCACGAGGTATACGGGGAAGGCTTTTATATATTCCAACTGGAGGTAAAAAGGCTCAGTGAAAACGAGGATATACTGCCTGTCACCGTATCAGACAGACTTATCGACGTAAAATGCCTGAAAAAGGGTACGGCGGTGAACGTAAAGGGACAGCTCAGGAGCTATAACCATTATTCTTCAAACAAAAACAAGCTGATACTTACGACCTTCGCAAGGGAAATAGAGACCGGCGCCCAGCAGGCGGAAAATCCTAATGAAATATTTTTGAACGGCTTCGTATGCAAGCCGCCCGTGTATAGGACAACTCCGTTTGGGAGGGAAATAACGGACCTGCTTATAGCGGTCAACAGAAGCTACGGAAAGAGCGACTATATTCCCTGCATAGCCTGGGGAAGAAACGCTAAATTTTCCGGCTCTCTTGAGGTTGGAGCAAACATAAGAATGTGGGGCAGGATACAGTCGAGAACGTATCAGAAGCGGCTTGAGAATGACGACGTCGAGACAAGAACGGCATACGAGGTGTCGGTATCAAAAATTGAATGATAGATATAAGCCGAATTTGGCTTTTACTGAAAATGCCGGGAGGATTTATTTCACCCGGCTTTTAGTTTGCAGACAGAACTTATCCGGGCGGAGGATCTTCCACACTTTTTACTACGTAAAAAAATAACAGGTACAGTGATTGACTCGTTGTTGTACGTCTCTTTATATTCGCAAAAGTATGATTTTGACGTAGGGAGGCAGCTTTTCCGGTACTGACAGCGATTAGGATATTTAACCTAACGTTTTAAATCGTGGACAAAACTGATTCAGGCAACAGCTTTTCCGTGCTTTTCACCAAGTAAAAAACAACGGATCGCAATGATGGACCCGTTGTTATATGTTCTTTTATGCTCGTAAAAATACTGTTTTTGACGAATTATTAAAACCGCTGTCGGCAGATAAGCCTAAGCGTAGGCTCTCAGCCTAATACTTCCTTCATCGTATAGAATCCGGCAGGCTTGCCGGCAAGATATTTAGCGGCCTTGACAGCGCCGACCGCGAATATTTCCTTAGACATCGCCCTGTGGTTTATTTCTATTATTTCGTCTTTTCCGGCAAACAGCACCTCATGCTGTCCAACGATGTTGCCGCCTCTCATGGCGGAAATGCCTATTTCGTTCTTTGTTCTCTTTTCTCTTACCTGAGATCTGTCGTATACATACTCAAATCTGTTGTCCATTACCTCGTTGATGGCATCGGCAATGGCGAGAGCCGTTCCGCTGGGAGCGTCTATTTTCTGATTGTGATGCTTTTCGATTATCTCAATGTCAAAACCCGAGTCAGCAAGGGTTTGCGCCGCCTTCTGGACAAGAGAGAAAAGAAGATTTACTCCGACCGACATATTCGCGCTTTTGAGAACCGCCACTTTTTCGGAGGTCTTTTTGACCTGCTCGTTAAGCTCGTCGGAGAATCCCGTCGTGCATAAAACGACAGGTATCTGTTTATTAGCGGAATAGTCCAAAAGGGCGGGTATAGCGCTCGCCGTGGAGAAATCGATTATAACGTCCGCCTCGACATCACATTCCGCAGGAGTCCTAAAAACGGGAAAGTCGTCGCTGTCGCCTATAGGGTCAATGCCGGCGGCTATCACACAGTCAGAATCGTCCTTAACAATACCGCAAACAACACGGCCCATATGGCCCGAACAGCCGTGCATTATTATTTTAGTCATGGCTTATACCTCTTATTTTAAAAGACCGAATTTTTCAAGCTCTTTTTTAACAAACGCTTTGTGGTCATCGCTCATCTCGACAAGGGGAAGATGACATTCGCCTACGCCGAAGCCGAGCATATTCATAGCGCCCTTAACTGGAATAGGGTTGACCTCGCAGAACATAGCGTCAAATATGCCTAAGATGTCAAGCTGAAGCCGGCAGGCTTTCTTGTAGTCGCCGTTCCAGAAGGCCTCGCACATATCGTGCATCTCATCGGGAATGATGTTTGATGTAACCGAGATAACGCCCTTTCCGCCAAGTGAAAGGATAGGGATAGTCTGGTCGTCATTTCCTGAGTAAATGTCAAAATCTGATCCGCAGAGAGCTGCTGTCTTAGCGACAGCGGAGAGGTCGCCGCAGGCTTCCTTAATACCAACGATGTTAGGAACCTTAGCAAGCTCCGCACAGGTCTCGGGAGCGATCTTCATACCGGTTCTTCCGGATACGTTATAAAGAATGATAGGGATATTTACCGCGTTTGCGATAGTTGTGTAGTGAGCGATAAGGCCCTTCTGTGTAGTTTTGTTATAGTAGGGAGTTACAAGCAGGAGTCCGTCGGCACCGGCAGCCTCGCAGGCTTTGCCAAGCTCTACGGCGTGTGCCGTGTCATTGCTTCCCGCGCCGGCTATAACGGGGATCTTTTTGTTTACGTGCTCAGCAACAATTCTTACACACTCTACCTGATCCGTGTCAGAGATCGTTGAAGCCTCACCTGTTGTTCCGCAGATCAGAAGCGCGTCAGTCTTGTGAGCGAGATGGTAATCGATAAGTTCTATAAGTTTTTCAAAGTTTACGGAGCCGTCCTCTTTAAAAGGGGTAACAAGGGCAACGCAAGCGCCTGTAAATAATGACATATTAATACCTCCAATATGTATGTTTTTTCGTAAAAAGGAGATAATCCGCTTTTACGTATTATCTCCTAAAAGTATACTATATTTACCGCTTTTAAATCAATAGAAATATAAAAAATAATACATTGAAATTTATTATCTTTGCGGGCCCCATAGGGCAGAAGACCGTTCGACATTTGAAAAGACCATCGCGAAAGACTCTTATTTCATGGAATCCACAAGTATCTGGGCTATCTGAACAGCGTTTGTAGCGGCACCCTTTCTGATATTGTCAGCAACAACCCAGAAGTTGATCCCGTTGTCAACGCTTTCGTCGCGTCTTATACGTCCTACATATACCTCGTCCGTTCCGGTTGCCTCGATGGCGAGAGGATACTGATTGTTGGCAGGATCGTCAACTACAACAACGCCGGGGGCCGCGGCAAGGACAGCCTTTACCTCGTCAATGTCAACGGGATTTTCAAATTCCACGTTTACGGACTCGGAATGGCTGTTGAATACGGGTACACGTACAGTAGTAGCCGTAACCTTAAGCTCGGGGTGGTGAAGGATCTTTCTTGTTTCCCAGATCATCTTCATTTCCTCCTTGGTATAGCCGTTGTCCATGAATATGTCTATGTGGGGAAGGCAGTTGCCGGCGATAGGATGAGGGAACTTCTTGGGAGCCTCGCCCTTAAGTCCGTTTTCAAGGTCGTTCCAGCCCGCCACACCGGCTCCGGATACAGCCTGATATGTAGAATAAACGACACGTTTGATCTTATATTTGTCATCAAGGGGCTTAAGAACGGCAACAGCCTGTATAGTAGAGCAGTTGGGGTTCGCGATTATTCCGCTGTTCCACTCAACGTCTTCGGGATTGCATTCGGGCACAACGAGGGGAACCTTTGGATCCTGTCTCCACTGTGCTGAGTTGTCAACGACGATAACGCCGTGTTCCGCGGCGATAGGCGCGAATTTGGCGCTTGTTGAGCCACCTGCTGAGAAAAGCGCTATATCGATAGGCTTGTCGAAGGAATGCTCGGTAAGCTCCTCGACTACATATTCTTTTCCGTCATACTCGATCTTTGTTCCGGCTGAACGTGCAGAAGCCATAAGGTAGAGGTTTTCAATAGGGAAATTCCTTTCTTTAAGAACCTTTAAAAATGTCCTTCCGACCATTCCCGTAGCGCCTACTACAGCAAGATTAACCTTTTTCATTGCAAAACTACACTCCTTTTTATGTATATAATTTCTGCTGAAAGTTTAAATATATTAATGTTAGCCATGCTGGCGAAATTTGTTTTATATACTATCACCAAAGTACGGCAGTGTCAATAAAATTAGGCGTTTGAACTTATAAATATGCAATTCTCTGCAAATACTAAAACCGGGCAAATTATGAAAGAGGTGCATTATATGAAAGGTGAAAAGAAGAAAAAGGAAAAGAGGGAGAAGCCTCTTTTTGACCTGTCAACGGAGGTAGGCAGGCTGAAGCTGGAGATAGCGGAGGAGCTGGGACTAAAGGAGAAAATAGAAAAAACGGGCTGGAAGAGCCTGACGTCAAGGGAAAGCGGCACTATCGGAGGAAAGGTGTCTGCGAAAAACCGCAAAAGTAAGTAGAGGAGGGGTGGCCCTTGCAGGGTGGG
>CAZBNY010000169.1:3213-4368 GCA_964493235.1 uncultured Lachnospiraceae bacterium | reverse complement strand
TCTTTTTATCCGGTATCTGCGTAAGTATTACTCCGATGAAAACCAGTACACAGCCGAGCAGCTCCTTAGGCGAAAGCGCCTGATGGAGCAGAAGCCAGCCAAAAAGCACCGAGAAAACCGACTCCAGCGAGCATATGAGTGAAGCGACCGTCGGGTCTATATCTTTCTGAGCGACTATCTGTAGTGTATAGCCGGCGCCGGAGGAGAGCGCTCCCGCGTAGAGAATCGGCGCCCATGCGTCGATTATGCTGCTCATGGACGGCTTTTCAATTATAAACATCGGCACGGCCGATATGGCGGCGCATATCCAGAACTGTATGCAGCTCATCTTTATTCCGTTTACCTTTGGCGAGAAGTAGTCGATTATAAGTATGTGGAAGGCAAAGCCAAGGGCACAGCACAGCACAAGCAGGTCGCCTTTATTAACTGAGCTTTCCCCGTTTATGCAAAGCAGATACATTCCGACTACAGCTATCATGACCGAGATCCAGACCTTTTTGGAAGCCTTTCTTCCGAGCGCGATACCGATCACGGGCACGATTATCATATAAAGAGATGTGATAAATCCTGCCTTTCCTACTGTAGTGTATTTAATGCCCACCTGCTGAAGGATAGAGGCCGTGAAAAGGACGATGCCGCAGCAAATGCCTCCGATGATCAGCGTCCTCTTGTCAAATTGATTCGCTTCCTCGTTCTTTCCGGTTAACCTGATAAGCGGAAGGAGCACGATACCTCCTATTACGCTCCTTGAACACAAATATGTAAACGGTCCGACGTAATCCATTCCGACGCTTTGCGCCACGAAGGCCGCGCCCCAAATAAGCGCCGTCAATGTAAGTAAAAGTCCGGCTCTTAACTGTTTATTCATGTAAATACCTCCACGTTAAATTATCTTATGTGATATTCAGCCTTTAAAATATACAACAAATCGGCAAAATTATCAACACCAAAAATATTGTTTATTAATTTACAGTAAAGTGATATAATGTGTGAAAATAATTTTAAGGAGATGTGTTAAATGAACGTTCTGCTTGTAAATACCAGTCCTCACGAAAAAGGCTGTACATATACGGCTCTCAGCGTGATAGCCGACACCCTGAATGAGGAAGGAATAGACACAAAAATAGTAAACATAGGAAAGAGCATGAAGCACCC
>CAZBNY010000169.1:0-3113 GCA_964493235.1 uncultured Lachnospiraceae bacterium | reverse complement strand
ATAAAGAGCATTGAGGCGGGAAAACAGGCCGGAATAGAGCCGCCGAAGCAGGAGGATAAAATAAAGACGAATTTCATAAGGTGATCGGCCAAAAGGAGTTTTGGCACAGAAGGACGTTATAAGCAGGCTTTGCCGCATTTTATCCCAAGGAATTTAAGAAATATTTAGCGGATATAATTATTTGTTATGAATAAAGATTTTTATTTAATAATGGTACGGACATTGAAAAGCTTATATAATTCAATTATTAAAAAAATTGCCAATAGTTTTAAAGCCGGAAGGCTTGAACCATATATATGAAATCCGCGGGCTGTAGCCTTGCTGATGTTAAGACAGAAGAAATAAGGAATGTTTTGACGGGGATCGTTAGTTCAGGGGGTTATACAATGGAAAACATTTCTCAGAAGAATAAGGCGATAATTTTTATGATAATCTCAGCTTTTTTCTTCACTCTTATGAATATTTTCGTAAGACTTTCGGGAGATATTCCGGTAATACAAAAGAGCTTTTTCAGAAACTTTGTAGCCTTGATTGTGGCTGTGGGAATACTTATTAAGGAGAGATGCGCGCCGTTTCCAAATAAGGAATCGATGGGGCCTCTGTTTATAAGGGCAATTGCCGGAACGGTCGGAATACTCGGCAACTATTACGCCGTGGACCATCTTATCCTTGCCGACGCGACGATACTCACGCAGCTATCCCCGTTTTTTGTCATAATTTTTTCTGTGTTTGTGCTTAATGAAAGGGTCAAGCCGTTTCAGGTATTCGCGATAATCGTGGCGTTTATAGGCGCGTTGTTTGTAATTAAACCGGGAGCCGGCCTTTCAAGCCAGCTTACGGCGGCCATGTCCGGAATATTAGGAGGTCTGGGCGGCGGACTTGCCTACACTATGGTAAGACTATGCAATAAGAGGGGTGCGAAGGGACCGCAGATAGTGTTTTTCTTCTCGGGATTCTCGTGCCTAGTAGTGGTTCCGTACCTTTTGGTGAACTATCACCCGATGAGCATGACCCAGCTGCTTTATCTTTTGCTTGCCGGAGCCTGCGCCGCTGTGGGACAGTTCACGGTAACGGCGGCGTATTCAAACGCACCCGGAAAAGAAGTATCGATATTTGATTATTCGCAGCTTATATTCGCGGCGATATTCGGCTTTATAATATTCGGAAATATGCCGGATATATTGAGCGTAGCAGGTTATATTATTATTTTCGGGGCGTCAATAGCATTGTTTATCTATAATAACAGAAGAATGGAAGCTTAGGTCCATATACAGTAAATAAGAGCTGGGTGCTGATAATACACAGCTCTTTTTCTATTTTCTGGATGGGAGGGTAAAACCTGATGAGGCCCGCATATCGTTTTTAAGGGTCGTTTTGAGACTGTCAATGAAAGACAGTCCGTTATCCGAAATTGCAGTATTCGCCATTTGGATATAGCCAAGCCGCATAGTGTCTGTGGCATCACTGACAGGTCGGCTGACTAATTCGGGCCCGGCAAAGCCGTATGAAAGTATTCCGCTGCCTATTGAAAAGGAGTCCGTATGAGAAAGTATGTTGATCATCGTCGCCCGGTCCGTTACATAGTAATGGCGGTTGACCGCGGAGAAGTTTGGGAAAATAGCTTCCTCGGAAAAATCAAGGGAGACGTTATCCAACGACTCAAACGACGCAAAAGGATAGGCCAGCATTTCCTCCAGACAGATGGTGTCCATTGACGCCATAGGATGGTCCTTTCTGAAAAAGACATATGGCATAAGCTCAATTATCTCGTTGAATTCAAGACTGCGTGAGGACAAATATTTACGAACAAAATTCTCTGTGGAATTAGATATAAAAATAATTCCCAATTCGCTTCGCTGTTCAAATACATCGCTTATGACCTGCTCCATACAGCATTCTCTAATATGGACTGAAAATCTTTTCGGACTGCATTTCTGGAAGAAGTGAAAAAAGGCTTCTATAGCAAACGGATAATGCTGTAGGGAAATGGTGAAATTAAAGGGAATATCCCGTTTTTTCCGACTGTACATTTCTAAAAGATATTTTTCGTGATCGATCATGGGCTTGGCGTTTGAGAGAAAGGATTTTCCTTCGTCAGTAAGCCTGACGCCCTTTCTGGTTCGTTCAAATATGGTGATATGCAGCTCGCTTTCCAGGTCCTTCAGCATATTGCTTAAATAAGGCTGGGTAAGCAACAATTCCTTAGCGGCTTGGCTTATGCTGCCGCAGCGAGCGATCTCCAGAATATATCTTATCTGCTGAAGGGTCATTTCTTATTACATCTCCTTATCCTCCGTCGAATCCAATAAGCTTTTTAAAATATTATAGTACAAGTAAGATTTAAATGTCAATTTAGCAGCTTATACAATTAACTGCGTCAGCTTTATTTTGTTCAAAATTTTATATAATATTATGAGCTTATAAGTGAAACAGCAAAATAATATAGCTGTTTTGAAATTATTTGCTTATTTTATACAATGAATTGTATTGGTATTCTATATCTATGATATTTCATTGGACTGCATTAAAATCTATTTTATGGAAATGAGCTTTTGGTATAAGCGAGGCATGGAGGAAAGTATATCCATATGGCGCGAAAGGCCGATATTTCCCGGATCTGTTTCATCTATATTATATAGCTTGCAGGCATGTCACTGAAAAGAGAAATAAAAATTTTTCATAGAATCTATTGACAAATAGAATTTATCGGAGTATTATCTTTCCTAAGTTAAGGAAAGCTAATTGTGGATTTGGAAGAAAGAAGATAACACTCATGAAAAACATTAGTTTAAATAACATGATGATGATGTGCAGCCGTAGAATGATGATGTCTATGGCTGATTTTTGTGTGTGTTATTTAGGCGATTGCTGAGAGTAGTATTTGATTTCAGGCGGCTGCATAACACGCAGCCGCTTTTTTATTTATACGAAGTTATTTTATTAAGGAAAAGGGAGAAAACTTTATGAATAATATTAGCTATAACAACATGATGATGTGCAGCCTTGGTATGATGATGCCAATGGCTTATTTTTATGCGATTTATGCTCCTTCGGTTTACGGTTAAAGACCAACTTTAACAGGCCGGCTGCATAAAACGCAGCCGGCTTTTTTA
>CAZBNY010000168.1:2508-4404 GCA_964493235.1 uncultured Lachnospiraceae bacterium | reverse complement strand
GGTGATCAAAAAATACATAGACGCCGGAGTGCATAGGGTCATACTTGGCACAGCCGCCGTTAAGGATAGCCTTTTTCTCAAAAGAGCAGTTGAGAACTACGGCGAGAGGATAGCCGTCGGTGTGGACATAAGGGACGGACTTGTTGCTATAAAGGGCTGGCTGGAAACTACAGAGATAAAATGCTTTGATTTTTGCAGGCACTTGGAGATGCTCGGTGTAAAGACTGTTATATGCACCGACATTTCAAAGGACGGAATGCTTGGCGGAACAAACATTGAGCTGTATAAGGAGCTTAACGACACCTTTGATATAAATATCATAGCTTCAGGCGGCGTATCGACCTTAGAGGACATCAAAAAGCTTGCGGAGATGAATATGCACGGAGCGATACTCGGCAAGGCTCTTTATGAGGGTACGCTCGACCTCAAAGAGGCGGTACTGACAGCTAGGGGGATCAACAAATGATAACAAAAAGAATTATACCATGCCTTGACGTAAAGGACGGCAGAGTTGTAAAGGGAGTCAACTTTTCAGGCTTAAATGATGTTTCCTCGCCCGTTGAGCTTGCGAGATTTTACAGCGAGTGCGGAGCTGACGAGCTTGTGTTTTACGACATAACGGCCAGCGCCGAGGGACGCGGCCTTTTTACGGGCATACTTAAGCAGGCCGCCGCGGAGATATTTATTCCATTGACTGTTGGCGGCGGGATAAATACGGTAGATGATTTTGACAGGGTGCTGAAATGCGGAGCCGATAAGGTGAGCGTAAATTCCGGAGCCATAAAGAATCCGTCGCTCATACATGAGGCCGCGAAAAAATATGGCGACCAGTGCGTTGTGCTTTCCGTTGACGTTAAACGTGTGGACGGCCGATTTACCGTATTCGCCAGAGGCGGACGTGACAACACCGGTATGGACGCTATAGAATGGATAAAGAAGTGTGTGGCCGACGGAGCCGGAGAGATAGTCGTAAACAGCATTGATACTGACGGGGTCAAGCAGGGCTTCGACCTTGAAATGCTCGAGGCGGTTTGCGACGCCGTATCTATACCTGTTATAGCCTCGGGCGGAGCCGGCTGTATTGATGACTTCACAAAGCTTTTTAAGGCGCTTCCGAGGGTCGATGCCGGCCTTGCGGCTTCCATATTCCATTTCGGTGAGGTCAGCATTAAGGATCTGAAAAACACACTCAGAAAAGAAGGCATAAATGTCAGAATATAAAGGAGAAATAGGCCATGCTTGATATAAACGAACTTAAATTTGACGAAAAGGGGCTCATTCCCGCTGTAGTTGTGGACGCTGAGAGCAAGGACGTGCTGACTGTCGCCTACATGAACAGGGAAAGCCTTGAGATCAGTATTAAGGAAGGAAAGACCTGCTTCTGGTCACGCTCAAGACAGGAGCTTTGGAGAAAGGGCGAAACATCCGGCAACTTCCAGCATATAGTAAGAATAACGGCTGACTGCGACAGGGACGCTCTTACGGTGCTTGTTAAAAAGGACGGCCCTGCCTGTCATTTGGGAACGGATTCCTGCTTTAATGATGTCGTGTATGAAAATAATGAGATCAATTATTTTACATATGAAAGCCTTATGAAGCTAATAGAGGGCAGAAAGACAAACAAAAAAGAAGGCTCTTACACGACCTATCTTTTTGAAAAGGGAATAGATAAAATTCTTAAAAAGGTCGGCGAGGAGTCTACAGAGGTTATCATTGCCGCCAAAGCGGACGATAAGAAGGAGACTATATATGAAATTTCCGACCTTTGCTATCATGTGATGGTAATGATGATAGAGATGGGCATTTCTCTTGACGACATCAAGAAGGAGCTTGCATCAAGACACGTAATCGACCACAAGGTTAAACAGGAGAAAATGACTAAATGATAAACTGCGA
>CAZBNY010000168.1:0-2498 GCA_964493235.1 uncultured Lachnospiraceae bacterium | reverse complement strand
GCGATTTTCATATACACAGCACCTACTGCGACGGCAAAAACACACTTGAGGAAATGACTGAGGCTGCCGTAAAAAAGGGAATGACGGCAATAGGCTTTTCGGGACATTCTCATACGTACTTTGACGAGTCCTACTGCATGAGCGCCGATAATACAGAGAAATATATTTTCGACGTGCTTAGGCTCAAGCAGAAGTATAAGGACATTATCCCGGTATATCTTGGCATAGAAAGAGACAGATTTTCCGACATAACCGACCTTGACAGGTTTGACTATGTTATAGGCTCGGTTCATTATGTCGTTAAAAACGGCTACTATCTGGCTGTTGACGAGAGTGAGGAAATATTCCTGAATAACATAAAGGAATACTATGACGGCGATATCTTTGGATTTTGTGAGGACTATTACAGAGAGATCTGCTATATGTCTGAAATGGACGAAATAGATATAATAGGCCATATAGACCTTGTGACAAAGTTCAACGAGGGCGGAAGGCTTTTTGACACGGATAATAAGAGATATGTTTCGGCTGTAAACGAGGCGCTTTACAGGCTCGCGGCCAAGGATAAGATACTGGAGATAAATACAGGAGCTATATCAAGGGGATACAGGAAGGAACCATATCCCGAGGAAAGCATACTTGTAAAATGGCGTAAGCTGGGCGGAAGGATAATTTTTTCCGGAGACGCGCACAGCGCCGACGGTATGTGCTATAAATTCGCCGAGGCCGAAAGGCTGGCGAAAAAATGCGGCTTTAAGTCCGCTGTCGTTTTGAGCGGAGAAAAATTTTCAGAGATCACTATTTAAAATTTTTGTTGACAAACTAAAAAAGAGTTGTATAATATCGTTATATATAAATATTGTATACAGGCAGTGACGAGAAGGAGTATCTTTGTTGCGGCATTACAGAGAGAGGACGGCAGGTGCGAGTCCTTATGCGGATAGAGAGAAGCAGTCTTTGAGCTTTGGACCGAAACAGCGCGCGAGTAGGCTCCAACGTAGTTCCCACGTTATAGGGAAGCGGTATGACGGTACCGGCAGAGAGCAGGAGTTTTCCTGAATTTAGGTGGTAACACGGACAATAGTTCGCCCTAAGCGTTTTACGCTTGGGGCGTTTTTTTAGTCCTAAGCTCGGCACAGCGGGGCTTGGACAAAAATAATTTATCAGAGGAGCGTTTAAGATGAGAACATTTGAGAAATCACATAAACTTGATAATGTAAGCTACGATATTAGAGGACCCGTCATGGACGAGGCCAACAGAATGGAAGCGATGGGCATGAGAATACTCAAGCTCAATATCGGCAATCCGGCTCCGTTCAGATTTACGGCTCCGGACGAGATGATCAGGGACATGATATATAATCTCAGGGAAACAGAGGGTTATTCCGACTCAAAGGGAATGTTTACGGCAAGAAAGGCTATCATGCAGTACTGCCAGCTCAAAAGGATCCCCAATGTTGACGTGCAGGATATTTATACGGGAAACGGCGTCAGCGAGCTTATTTCCATGTCGATGCAGGGACTTCTCAACACAGGCGACGAGGTCCTTGTACCTATGCCGGACTATCCGCTTTGGACAGCGTCCATAACGCTTGCCGGCGGAACGGCAGTGCATTATATGTGCGACGAGCAGGCTGACTGGTACCCCGATATTGACGACATAAAGAGCAAGATAACATCAAGAACAAAGGGTATCGTAGTTATCAACCCCAATAACCCCACAGGCGCTCTTTATCCGAAGGAGGTCCTTGAGGAGATAGTTGAAGTGGCGAGACAGAACGAGCTTATTATATTTGCCGACGAAATTTACGACAGACTTGTAATGGACGGACTTAAGCACGTCGCTATCGGCTCCCTGTGCCCCGATCTTTTATGCGTTAACTTAAACGGACTTTCAAAGTCGCACCGTGTAGCCGGCTGGAGAATAGGCTGGATGGCGCTCAGCGGCGACAAGAGCAAGGCCAAGGGATATATTGAGGGACTTAATATGCTTTCCTCAATGCGCCTTTGCTCAAATGTTCCGGGCCAGTCTATAATACAGACGGCGATCGGCGGCATACAGACATCGGACGAGTATATAATGCCCGGCGGACGTGTGTATGAGCAAAGAGAGGTAATATATAACGCCCTTAAGGAAATTCCGGGTATCAGCGTTGTTAAGCCTAAAGCCGCCTTCTATATATTCCCGAAGATAGATATAGAGAAATTCAACATCAAGGACGACGAGCAGTTTGCTCTTGACTTCCTGAAAAAGAAAAAGATACTTGTCACACACGGACGCGGTTTCCACTGGGATAAGCCTGACCATTTCAGAATGGTTTACCTTGCCGAGCCGGAGCAGCTTGAGTTCGCCTGCTCGGAGCTGGGTGATTTCCTGAGCAAGTATCACCAGTAATATAGTCGGAGGCCGAAATGGAACTTAAGAAGATTTACAGGCACTTTAAGGGCAATCTCTATTTTGTAGAGGATATAGCGATTCACAGCGAGACCGGCGAAAA
>CAZBNY010000167.1:0-4406 GCA_964493235.1 uncultured Lachnospiraceae bacterium | reverse complement strand
GAAAGTCATCTGTTTATCCATCTGTTCATAAATAGTATCTGTCTGATCTCCATTTGTAACAATAAGTTTATTGTCTATTACCCTGATGGGCGAGTAAATTATAAGGCTGGGATCCTCGACCTTTGACTCGTCAAAGGGATAGATGGTTATGTTTTCGCCTTCCTCCCTGAACACACGGTTTCGGCTGTTCTCGCTCCTGCCCATGATAAAATAGGCAACGGCGGCCTTTGTGCCGTCGGCTGTTTTGCCGATGACGATCCCTCTGCCAACATATTCGTTGTCCTTTATAAGCTCTCCCATGTCGTTGATCTTATAGATGTCCATAGCTATCTCCTCTTTCAGCAATCTCCTTAGCTACCTTTTCAGCCGCGGCGGGAAGAAGTATCCATTCCGCCTGCTCCATTACCCTTTTCTGAAGCACCTCGGGAGTATCGCCCTCCTCGATGCTTACAGCCTTCTGGAATATTATTTCCCCTCCGTCGGGTATCTCATTTACAAAATGCACCGTGGCTCCCGTTACCTTTACCCCGTAGGCAAGGGCCTTCTCATGGACATGGAGTCCGTAGCAGCCCTTTCCGCAGAAGGAAGGAATAAGCGACGGGTGTATATTTATTATCCTCTTGGGCCATTTGGCCGTGAAGTCCTCACTTAGTATGCACATAAAGCCCGCGAGTATTATCATCTCTATATTGTTTTCGGCAAGGACAGCGGAAAGCCGTTTCTCAAAGTCCGCCTGCTCGCCCTTTTTCTTTGTTATGACAGCCGATTTTATACCGTTGTTTTTGGCTCTCTCGAGGGCGTAGGCGTCAGCCTTGTCCGACACGACAAGCACTATCTTGCCGCTTACGAGCTTTCCGGCTTTCTGGGCGTCTATGAGAGCCTGAAGGTTCGTTCCGCCTCCCGATACAAATACGGCTATTCTGGTTTTCTTTTCCATGAGCGTCCTCCAATCAGGCTATGATAACTCCCTCGTCCGATTTAACAACCTCGCCGATAACATAGGCATCCTCGCCTTTGGCCTTGAGTATCTCGAGCGTCTTGTCTGCGTCCTCCTTGGCCACTATAAGGCTCATGCCGACACCCATGTTGAAGGTGTTGAACATATCCCTTTCGGGAATATTGCCTGTCTTGGCGATAAGATGGAAAATAGGAAGTATCTTAACGGCGCTCTTATCGATCTTAGCGCTGTAGCCCTTTGGTATGCTTCTTGGAATGTTCTCATAAAATCCACCGCCGGTTATATGCGATACAGCCTTGATCGTGACCTGCTCGGAAAGGGCAAGCACAGGCTTAACATATATCTTTGTCGGTGTAAGAAGCGTCTCACCGAGGGATTTTCCGCCCAGCTCGTCTACCGGCTTTGTTATATCCTGATTTTCTATATCAAATATCTTTCTCACAAGAGAAAAACCGTTGGAGTGTACTCCGCTTGAGGCAAGGCCGATAATTAAGTCGCCCTCCGTCACCTTGCTGTTGTCAAAAACCTTAGGTTTATCAACTATGCCTACCGAAAATCCCGCAAGGTCATACTCGTCAATTCCGTAGAATCCCGGCATTTCGGCCGTCTCTCCGCCGATAAGCGCGGCGCCGGACTGTACGCAGCCTTCGGCTACGCCCTTTACTATCTCGGCGATCTTCTCGGGGACATTCTTTCCGCAGGCGATATAGTCAAGGAAGAAAAGCGGCTTAGCTCCGCAGCAGATAATGTCATTGACGCACATGGCTACACAGTCGACACCGATAGTGTCATGCTTATCAAGCAGGAAAGCCAGCTTGAGCTTTGTGCCTACTCCGTCCGTTCCGCTGACAAGGACAGGCTGCTCCATTCCCTTTACGTCCAGCTCAAACAAGCCTCCGAAGCCGCCGATATCCGAAGCCGCCCCGGATGTTATCGTCTTTGCGATATGCTGTTTCATAAGCTCTACGGCCTTATATCCGGCTGTGATGTCAACACCGGCGGCCTTATAGCTCTCACTCATGCTCTTCATTCTGTTTCGCCTTCTTTCCTTCTGTTATTTTCTGTTCAAATCTGCTCTTTGACGCCGTCTTGGGTACCTCGGTAGGATATACTCCGTCAAAGCAGGCCGAACAATAGCCTCCGCATTTACCCTCGGCCGCGAGCAGGCTCAAATACTGCTTATTAAGATAGCCAAGGCTGTCTACGCCTATTATCTCGGCGATCTCCTCAACCGAGTGATGGTTTGCTATCAGGTTCTCCCTCGAGTCGATGTCTGTGCCGTAATAGCAGGGATTCGTAAACGGAGGGGCGGAAACACGCATATGTATTTCCTTCGCGCCGGCGTCTCTGAGAAGCTGAACTATCCTTTTGCTTGTTGTACCTCTAACTATCGAGTCGTCTATAAGCACGACTCTCTTTCCCTTCACTGTCTCGGAAATGGGATTAAGCTTGATCTTGACCTTATCCTCTCTGGATTTCTGTCCGGCGGCAATGAAGGTTCTTCCGATATATTTATTCTTAATGAAGCCGATACCGTAGGGTATTCCCGACTGTCTGGAATAGCCGATAGCGGCGTCGATGCCCGAGTCAGGCACACCGATAACTATGTCGGCCTGTACAGGATGCTCAAGCGCAAGGAATGTACCGGCCCTGAGTCTGGCGTTATGGACAGAACAGCCGTCGATGACCGAGTCGGGACGGGCAAAATAAATATACTCAAATACACACATAGTAGGGTCTGCTTTGCCGCAGTGATCCTCTATGGTACGCACACCGTTCTTGTCAAACACAACAATCTCGCCCGGCTTAAGGTCCCTTATGAGCTTCGCGCCTACGGCGTCAAGGGCGCAGCTCTCGCTGGCTACTACATATTTTCCGTCCTCTGTCTGTCCGTAGCAAAGCGGTCTGAAGCCCTTCTCGTCCCTGGCGGCGATAAGCTTAGAGGGCGACATGATGACAAGAGAATAAGCTCCCTTTATCTTATACATGGCTCTGTTTACAGCCTCCTCGATGGAGGAGCAGTTTATCCGTTCTCTTGTGATTATATATGAAATTACTTCCGTATCGCTGGTAGTATGGAATATCGAGCCGTTAAGCTCCAGCTCCTCACGCAGCTCCATTGAGTTTACAAGATTTCCGTTATGGGCGAGCGCCATTCTGCCCTTGATATGGTTTACCACTATGGGCTGGGCGTTTGCCCTGTCGTTGTTGCCCGTTGTGCCGTAACGGCAGTGGCCGACCGACATATTTCCCTGTCCAAGCTTGTTCATTACCTCGGGTGTGAATACGTCGTTTACAAGGCCGACGTCCTTATGAAAGCTGAACAGTCCATCGTCGTTTATTACGATGCCGCAGCTCTCCTGTCCTCTGTGCTGGAGGGCGAAAAGACCATAATAAGTCATAGGGCCAAGGTCGCAGGTCTCATTGGCGAACACGCCGAATACGCCGCATTCTTCTCTAAGTGAACTCATATAATTATTCCCCCATTAAACGGCGCATTACTTCCTGATACGCCTCCTCTGTTCCGCCTAAATCCCTTCTGAAACGGTCCTTGTCGAGCTTTTCATTTGTGTCCTTGTCCCAAAGGCGGCAGGTGTCGGGTGAAATTTCGTCAGCGAGCACGATAGTTCCGTCCGCAAGTCTGCCAAACTCGATTTTGAAATCAACAAGCTTGATGTTAAGACCTAAGAAGTATTCCTTTAATGTGTCGTTTACCGTGAAGGCCATCTTTTTGATCGTCTCGATCTCCTCTCTTGTGGCAAGCTTAAGAGCGATAGCGTGATAAGCGTTCATAAGAGGGTCTCCAAGCTCGTCATTTTTGTATGAGAACTCAATCGTAGGCTCGTCGAAAACGATGCCCTCCTCAACGCCGAAGCGTTTGGCGAAGGAGCCTGCCGAAATATTTCTGATAATTACCTCAAGAGGAACGATGCTTACCTTCTTAACAACTGTCTCCCTGTCATTGATCTCCTCCACAAAATGTGTGGGAACTCCCTTTTTCTCAAGAACCTGCATGAGCATATTTGTCATTCTGTTGTTGATGGAGCCTTTTCCGACGATAGTTCCTCTTTTCTCACCGTTAAAAGCCGTTGCGTCGTCCTTATAAGACACGATATATAAATCCGGGTCCTCTGTAGCGTAGACCTTTTTTGCTTTACCTTCGTATAACTGTTCCTTCTTTTCCATTTTAGATTTCTCCTTTGAAATTATTTTTTACTATATTTAGCTGTTACATCAGCATTTTTCGCGAGTATCTTTTCTCTGTTAGCCTTTCTGTCAGCCTTAAGCTTGTCCGAAAGCTCCTTATCCGAAAGCGCAAGTATCTGGGCCGCGAGTATTGCCGCGTTTCCCGCGCCGTTTATGGCGACAGTCGCTACAGGAATGCCTGTAGGCATCTGCACTGTGGAAAGAAGCGCGTCCAGCCCGTCAATCGCTCCGCCCTTTACAG
>CAZBNY010000166.1:0-4426 GCA_964493235.1 uncultured Lachnospiraceae bacterium | reverse complement strand
CCCAAAAGTCCTGATGACTTGAGGGACACCGTAATTATTTTCTGAACTTTTTAAAATCTATTACGTTTCTTAAGGGCTTCCCCGCGATATAGTTTCTTATGTTCTCGGCGGCAATAGAATAAATGCCCTCGGTTATCTCCCTTGAATGTCCGAAGCTCTTGCCCGAGACATGGGGAGTAATGATCATATTTTCAAGCTCCCAGAGGGGACTGTCCGGCGGCAGAGGCTCGGGAACGACAACGTCTAAAACAGCGCCAAGCAGATGCCCGGCCTTCATGACCTTAACAAGGTCGTCCTGCACGACAAGCGCCCCGCGGCCCACATTTACAAATATGGCGTCCTTTTTCATCAGCAGGAAACGGCTTTCGTCAAACATACCCCTAGTGTAATCCGAATTTGGTATGCAGGCGATCACAACGTCAGCTAAGGGGAGCTGCTCGTCCAGCTCGTCAAGGCTGTGGATCTCGTCAAAGTGCGGCGGTATATCCGAGACATTTCTTCTTATACCGACATTGTATGTAAAGAATACCGACAGCTTTTCGGCGATATTAGTACCAATATTTCCTGTTCCGACGATCAGGACCCGCTTGCCGACAAGATTTATTTCAACGCCCTCGTCATGCCAGAGATGTTTTTTCTGGTTGTCGCGATAGATATAAAATTTATGACAGATGTTGAGTATCGCGCCGATAACGTACTGAGAAATGACCCTGCCAAAGGCTCCCGAAGCGTTGGCGAGTATTACTCCATCGGGAAACTCGTCAGATGATGTATAGTCGTCAGTCCCGGCCGTAGGAAGCTGGAGCAGCCTGAGCCTTTTGGCGACCCTGAGCGCACTGACCTTAGGCTCTCCCACTATTATTTCAGCCTCCTTCATAAGCTCTAAATGTATCTCCTCCGGAGTGCTTTCATCGGCGTATATGAATTCGGCCGGGCCGTTATTTCTTTCCAATATGGATTTTGATATTTCGTCGCAGTGAGACATGACTAAAACCTTTGTCATTCGCTAAAACCTCCTTCTTTAAGAGAATTTTAAAATCATATATTACCAAAGTCAATAGCTGTTCACATATTATTAATTTGCCAATAAGAAAAATTTATGATAGAATTAATTGACAAAATACATTGAGAGGCGATATATATGGCATGGAATCCACAGTATACAGAGGAATTTAACGCCCTTATGAAACAGTGGGACGATGAAATACACAACGAACTCGAAAAAAAGGCGCCTACAAGGGGCTTGGCGGCAGGAAGCAGGGGCAAGACCGATCTTATTAATGAAAAATACAAGACTTTGCTGGCAGAGCTTAAGCAGAAATACGGAATGGCCTGATTTTTTAAAGGAGTGTGGGTTATATGGCAGATCAAAGAATATGTACGATCGAGGATAAGCCTTATCTGAGGGCGCTTTGGCAGAAATGCTTCGGTGACTCCGACGGATTTCTTGATTTTTATTTTGAGAAACGCTTTTATCCGGAATATGCCGTATGTACAATTGAAGATGACAGGCTTGTTAACGCCATGTATTCGTTTCCGGTGAACATGAACATCAGGGGTACGATAGTTCCGGCGGCAATGCTTGCGGGCTTTTCCACTGATCCTGACTATAGGGGAAGGGGATATATGTCCACGGCTTTTGAAATACTGATAAACCGCCTTGCAGAGTACGGAATCGCGGCGGCGCCTCATACGCCGGTTAAACACGATAATTATTTCCGCCTTGGCAATTATTCGGCAACGGATACAAGATTTCTGACGGGTACGGCCGATAAGCCTAAAATCATGCCGGCCGGTGTGAGTTTCGGACGTATGTCGGAGATAGGCAAGCTCTATCCGATCTATATGAATTTTGCCGAAAAATATTCGGGAACACTCGCGCGTTCTTTACATGATTTTAAACTCAAAATGTTGGATTTGGCTTCGGACGGCGGAGAATTTATAATTGCCGATAAAGGTGGAGAGCCGAAGGGATATTCGCTTTATTTCAACGGCGTTGAGGGATTTACCGCGATAGAGACGGCATATGACAGTGAGGAAACGGCGGCGGTGCTGGCAAATGCCTTGGCGTTTATCGCTGACAATAAGCCGATAAAAATTAAGCTTCCCGCGGACAGCACGGTTACGCTTTCAGGCTGTGAGGAAAAAATAGCGCCCCACGGTGTCGCGGCTGCGGCAAATCTTCCTAAACTTATGAAAAAGGTATTTAATGAGAGGGACGTTAAAGTTAAACTCAGTGACCATGTATGTCATATGAATAACGGTATTTTCTGCTTGGACGGCAGCACTGCTGAGGGAGAGGCCGATATTGAAATGGAGGCCGGACGCTTTATGCAGTTTGCCGAGGGATACAAAACTATCTCAGAGCTGGCGGAGGAAGGCTGCGCTGTTATAAACAACGCCGATAAATCGGCCTATCTTGACGAAAAATATCCAAAATGCAAATGCTTCATATGTGATGAATATTGATATAAAAACACCGTTCCGTGTGACGACGGAACGGTGTTTTTTACTCAATAGGCCGTATTACCTCATATATTCAACCGCCTATGACGGCTGTTTCCTTTGTTTTTGTTATATATTTATACATTTCTAAACTGCGATCAGGCTCTTTTATTTTTCGGATTTAAGGCATTCACGGAGCTTGTTTTTAAACAGCTTTGTGTCCATCAGCTTTACGACCGTGGCATTAGGCTCACGTTTACCCAGCTTATCCCTGTCAACAGCGTCAAATTTATGATAATCAATGACAACTTGTCCGTATGTGGGATCATTGGCGGTACATACAAAGCAGTTGCATTCATGCTCCTCTAAGACGGTTTCAGGCCAAATGGCCGCAGCCATAGCGTAGGGATCGGGAAGGTCCAGCTTTTTACAGCCGAAAACACGTCCGCAGTAATCCACAAGCGACGAATTGCAGTCCATAGCGAATTTGGCGACAGGTCCGTCGTTTTTCATCTCCGCAATTTCTTCTTCGGTAATAAACGCTCCCTGAAGCCAGCAAATGTCTATACCTATCAAGGTCTTAGGAACGGGAAAGTCCACCATGACCTTATATGCCTCGGCATCAACAAAAACATTGAATTCGGCAACGCTTGTAACATTGCCCATGCCGTATCCGCCGCTGCCCATGCTGTATATATGTTTTACCTGCTTCATAACATTAGGATCCTTCATAATGGCGAGCGCAAGATTAGTGGCAGGGCCCAGGGCTACGATTTCTATTTCGCCCGGATTTTCCTTTACAAGCCTTATAATGGCCTCAACAGCGTGCTCCTCCTCGGCCTTCATATCGGGTACGGGAAGTCCCATGTCACCCATGCCGTCCTGTCCGTGTACGTTTTCGGCGGTGACAGCGTCACGCATAAGTGGACGGTAGGCGCCTTTATAGACGGGCGGTACGTAGGTACCCGCGGCGTCAATACTGCGAAAGGCGTTAATCGTTGCCTGTTCCATATTTACGTTGCCGCATACGGTCGTAACCGCGATCACCTCGACCGAGGGCTCCCTCAGTGCCATGAGTATAGCGACAGCGTCATCACTTCCGACATCTGTGTCAATTATTATCTTTCTCATGCTTAACTCCTTTGTAAGGCTATATTTTCAGTTGTTCTTTATTTCCTCTATCTTTGCGTTAAGCTCGTCAATGGCTGCCTTGACAGTATCTATCTTCTCGACCATTTCCTTAAGCTCCTCGGGAAGGCTGTCCCTGTCGCTTTCATATACCTTCTGGCCGATCTCAGCGAAGATCTTTGCGATATCCTTCTCTTTTGAGCCGACCTCAGCCGAAAGCTTTGCGATACCCGCAACGTCCTTTGCCTTTGAACCTGCCTCGGCAGCTACTGTCTTTGCTTTTGAGCCAGCCTCATTTGCCGCTGAACCGACCTTTTTTGCCATGTCATCTAAAAATCCCATTGTTATCTCTCCTTTTTCAAATTTTATTACTGATTATATTTTACCAGCCGTTTTATAAATTGTCCATAAAGTATTGTGATTTGTCCGAAAAATATACTAAAGTAAATTAAAGTAATTTATTGACCTTATATATTTTGCGGAATGATGTAATATATGGGTATAAAATGTGCATAATTTGCGGCGAAATAGCAATGGGGATTTATGTAGAATGCCCTTTATTATTAATCTTTTAAACCATTGTTGACAAAGCCGATAATCAAATGTTAAAATGTCAGACGGTATAAAAATTCAGGAGGAAATAATAATGAAGGGTACTGTCTTTACAACTGTATATCTTTTGGAAGAAGCCTTCGTATTTTTATTCCCGTTTTTTGATTTAATTGATACAAATCATATTTCTTTTCCGGTGGTGCAGTAGTTTTTATCTATTGTATTTGCCGGTTTTTTTATTATAGAAAGGATTAGGCTTATGAAAAACGATTTTAACAGGAAAATAGTCCTTGAAGACGGA
>CAZBNY010000165.1:0-4445 GCA_964493235.1 uncultured Lachnospiraceae bacterium | reverse complement strand
TACACCACGTTTTGTGAGTATATACTCAGGCTTGCCGGGATTATCCTCCAGTTTTTCCCTAAGACGCCTTACAGTCACATCAACAGTACGTACATCTCCATAATATTCATAACCCCATACCTTTTCAAGCAGAGTTTCCCTCGAGAAAACCTGGGTAAGATTCTGGGCCAGGAATTTGAGCAGCTCAAATTCCCTGAAGGTAAGCTCAAGGACCTTATCTTCTTTTCTCGCCTCAAACTTATCCATATCGATCTCCAGCTTGCCGAAGGAAAGTACGTTTGTGGATCTCTTAGGTCCCTCGGCCTTTATTACCGACCGTCTTAAATTGGCCTTGACCCTCGCGATAAGCTCACGGATGCCGAAAGGCTTTGTCACATAATCGTCAGCTCCCATTTCAAGTCCGAGGACCTTGTCCAGCTCCTCCGCTCTGGCTGTGAGCATAATTATTGGCATATTGTGCTTTTCCCTGATTTTTCTGCAAGCCTCATATCCGTCCATCTTAGGCATCATTATATCCAGAAGTATAAGGTCCGGATCTTTCTCGTCCGCTATAGCGACAGCCTGCTCGCCGTCCTCGGCCGTAAGCACATCATAGCCCTCCTTCTTTAAGTTGAAGGCTATAATATTAACTATATTTTTTTCATCGTCTACTACAAGAACTGTCTGTGCCATAATGTTCCCCCAATCAAAAAGTGTCTATATCCATTATACTAAACAGACATGAAATTTACAACGTCTGTATTTTTTATCCGAACGCGGTTTTCTCAGCCGCCTTGAAGTCCTCCGGCACATCAGCCGTAATGGTTTTTCCATTCAGATATTCCAGCTCGCCTTCAAGACCTCCAAAGCTCATTTTATAGGCGTGAAGAAGCTGTCTTTTTGTTCCGGCCTTTTTTCTGAAGCGGGCATTTTCATCAGCGTTTCCATATTTCATGTCGCCTATTATCGGGCAGTTTATAGACGCCATATGTATTCTTATCTGATGAGATCTTCCCGTAATAAGCTCGACCTCCATCAAGGTATATCTGCCGTTGGTTTTAAGAGGTCTGTATTCGGTTATTATTTTTTTGCCGTCTGTCCCCAGCGACGCCTTGTTTTTTTCTCCGTCCTTGCTGTACAGATCCTCCAAACGGCCGCCCCCGTCCGTGGCGCCGCAGACAAGCGCCCTGTACAGCTTTCTCACCTGTTTTGTCTTTATCGCCTCATTGAGCTGTCTGAGCGCGTCCGCTGTCTTTCCGGCCACCACGATCCCGCTTGTGTTTCTGTCAAGGCGGTTGCACAGCGCCGGAATAAAGGAATTCTCTTGTCTCGGGTCATACTCGCCATTTTCATTGAGATAGCTTAATATCTGGTCGATCAGCGTATCCCTGTCACCCGCGCTCTCGGCATGGGAGAGAACTCCGGCAGGCTTATTGACGGCGAGTATATTTTTGTCCTCATAAACAATGTCAAACCTTCTTTCGGAATGAGCGATGACCCTTTTTTCCATAAAGCCGCCCATAGTTTCATCTGAAAGGTACATCTGTATTTTATCGCCCTCTTTGAGCATTTCGCTGCCCTCGGCCCTTCCCCCGTTGAGCTTTATCCTCTTTTTCCTGAGCATCTTATAGACGAAGCCCTTGGGGGCCTTTGAAAAATATTTCATCAAAAATTTATCGGCCCGCTGTCCGCTGTCATTTTTAGTTATGCTTATTTCCTTCAAATAAATCACCGCTATCTGTAAAAACCCTCTGGTGTAACGTCCCAGAGGGTCAAAAATTTCTGTTTTCTGCCAGGCTGGGCCAATACATTTTTCAGGCTCTCTATACTTACGCCTATTAATGTATCCAGCTCAGATAAGCATTTATAAACCTGTCGATCTCACCGTCCATAACCGCTGATACATTGGCTGTTTCCTCTCCCGTCCTTACGTCCTTGACAAGGTTGTAGGGCATAAATACATATGAACGGATCTGGCTTCCCCATGTATTTTCCTTGACGTCGCCTCTGATCTCGGCAAGCTTTTTCATATTTTCCTCAATTTTAAGCTCAAGAAGCTTGGATTTAAGCATTTTCATAGCCATATCCTTGTTGCTGAACTGGCTACGCTCGTTCTGGCACTGTACAACGATACCCGTAGGGTAGTGGGTTATACGGATAGCCGATGATGTCTTATTGACGTGCTGTCCGCCGGCGCCGCTGGAGCGGTATGTGTCCACACGTATATCGTCGGGTTTTATCTCGATCTCGACATCGTCATCTATCTCCGGCATAACATCGCAGCTCGCGAAGGAGGTGTGCCTTCTTCCCGACGAGTCAAATGGTGATATGCGTACAAGCCTGTGTACTCCCTTTTCACACTTAAGATAGCCGTAGGCGTTCTCGCCGTTTACCTGGAAGGTAACGGACTTTATTCCTGCCTCATCGCCCTCAAGATAATCCAGCGTTTCCAGCGCGAAGCCCTTTTTGTTGCACCATCTTGTATACATTCTGTAGAGCATACTTACCCAGTCGCAGGCCTCTGTTCCGCCCTCTCCGGCGTGCAGGGTAACAATGGCGTTATGCCTGTCATACTCGCCGTCAAGAAGTGTGGATATTCTGAGCTTCTCATAGTTTTCCTTGAAATCCTCAGCCTCCTGCTTTACCTCGTCAAGCAGCTCCGCGTCCTCCTCCTCTTTGCCCATCTCAATGAGCGTATATATATCCTCATATTTTGTCATAAGCGACTCATAGCCGTTTACCTTGTCCTTGAGTCCCTTAATTGTCTGCATTGTTTTCTGGCTCTTTGCCATATCGCTCCAGAAATCCGGGTCAGCCGAAATTTCCTCAAGCTCCGCTATTTTTTCCTTCGCTTCCTCAATGCCCAGAAGCTTTCCCATATCTTTGAGCTTATCTTCATAAGGAGATAATTCATTTCCTATCTGGTCAAGTTCAAACATAACACTAACTCCTATCTATTACGCGTTTCTTCCGCAGCAGTTCTTATACTTCTTTCCGCTTCCGCAGGGGCAGGGATCGTTTCTGCCCACCTTGGCTGTCTTTCTCTGTTTCGGCTTCGCGACCGCCGAATCGTCCTTGTTAGTAAACATCGGTTTAGCTACTTCCTCACGCTTGGCCTCCGTCACTACCCTTACTCTGTAAAGCGTCTTTACGGTGTCGGCCTGAATGCTGTTGCTCATTTCTTCAAACATATCGTAGCTTATATATTTATACTCAATGAGAGGATCCTTCTGGGCGTAGGACTGAAGGCTGATGCCCTGACGCATATGGTCCATATCATCGATATGGTCCATCCATCTTGAGTCGATGACCTTAAGCATTATGACACGCTCAAGCTCACGCATTTTTTCCTCGTCATTGATCTCCTTCTCCTTAAGCTCATAGAGCCTGTGGGCGATCTTCTGAATATCGCCCTTGAAGCTTTCCTTAGTAACCGTAGCTTTCTTATCCTCAGGCACAAGGAAATTGCCCTTAAGAGGTATTATCTCGTGTATTCCTTCGTTAAAGCCTATCATATCCCAATCGTCAACCGGTGTTTCATCGGGGATATATCTGTCTACGGTTCTGGCAACTATCTGATCGATCATTCCCTGTATGCTGTCGCGAAGATTTTCTCCGGTAAGCACTCTCTTTCTCTCTCCGTAGATTATCTCACGCTGCTCGTTCATGACCTCGTCGTACTCAAGGAGGCGTTTACGTGTGGCAAAGTTGTTGCCCTCTACCTTCTTCTGGGCGCTCTCAATGGCCTTGGAAAGCATACCATGCTCAATCGGCTCGTCCTCGCCGATGCCCATCTTCTCAACCATTTCCTTGGTCTTATCCGAGCCGAAAAGACGCATAAGGTCGTCCTCCATAGAGATGAAGAACCTTGACTCGCCCGGGTCTCCCTGACGTCCGGAACGTCCTCTGAGCTGGTTGTCGATACGTCTTGACTCGTGTCTTTCAGTGCCTATTATCTTAAGGCCGCCCAGCTCCTTGACGCCCTCGCCCAGCTGAATATCGGTACCACGGCCGGCCATGTTTGTGGCGATCGTTACAGCGCCTGCCTGTCCGGCAAGGGCGATTATCTCGGCCTCTTTCTCATGGTATTTGGCGTTGAGCACCTGATGAGGTATCCCCTCGCGTCTGAGCATCGAGCTTAAAAGCTCTGATTTCTCGATCGTAATAGTGCCCACAAGTACAGGCTGACCCTTTTCATGGGCCGCTTTTATCTCATTTACAACAGCGCGGAATTTTCCGTTTTCCGTCGTGTATACAACGTCCGTCTTATCATCTCTTATTACGGGCCTGTTTGTCGGTATGCAGACAACGTCCATATTATAGATGTTTCTGAACTCGGCCTCCTCTGTCTGGGCCGTACCGGTCATACCCGATTTCTTCTCATACTTATTGAAGAAGTTCTGGAAAGTTATAGTGGCAAGAGTCTTGCTCTCTCTCTTTACCTTTACCCGCTCCTTGGCCTCAAT
>CAZBNY010000164.1:0-4500 GCA_964493235.1 uncultured Lachnospiraceae bacterium | reverse complement strand
AAATATATTGACATATAGACCTGTTTGTGCTATTATAATTAAACCTGTCGGTCGGTGCTTGCCTATCTAACGAATCAAATTCATTATAGCACAAGCGAAATGTCATTTCAATAGATTTATTTAGCAAAAATAATGAAATTGAGGTTGACAAAAAAATTTAAACTATTCTTGAACGAATATTTTTAAGAAAAACGGCCGATTATTAGTAATTATATATAAAAAACAGGTGATCAAAGCTTGTTTTTTACTGGTTTAGGAAAGAATTTCCTGAATTTTTGTGAACTTTTTACCTCTTGCTGATCAAAGGTTAAGAGGTGATTAAGTTGACTTTAATTCGGGTAATTCATTTTTTGTATATGGCTTTTAGCCGTATATTTTTACAACAGATTTTTACTTGTTAACGTCTACTATTTTTAAGGGGTGGCTTTATGGAAAAAAACAGAATTCACTCGGTCGATATGGGCGAAAAGAAAAGAAAAAGCTATTCTAGGATCAAAGAGGTCCTTGAAATGCCAAATCTTATCGAGGTTCAGAAAAATTCCTACCAGTGGTTCCTTGACGAGGGACTTCAGGAGGTTTTTGATGATATTTCTCCCATCACTGACTTCAATGGAAACCTTGTGCTTGAGTTTACGGATTTCACTCTTGACTCTACGCCCAAATACTCGATCGACGAGTGCAGGGAAAGAGACGCTACCTATGCGGCTTCGCTTAAGGTAAGGGCGAGACTTATCAACAGGGAGACAGAGGAGATCAAGGATCAGGAAATATTCATGGGAGATTTCCCTCTTATGACAGACACGGGAACATTCATTATTAATGGCGCGGAGCGTGTCATCGTCAGCCAGCTTGTCAGATCCCCCGGTATATATTATGCCTCGGAATTCGATAAACTCGGAAAGAAACTTTTGTCATGTACGGTTATCCCCAACAGGGGCGCGTGGCTTGAGTATGAGACGGATTCCAACGATGTATTCAGCGTTCGTGTTGACCGTACAAGAAAGGTACCTGTTACCGTTCTTATAAGAGCGCTGGGCGTAAGCACAGACGCGGAGATCATCGAGCTTTTTGGTGATGAGCCTAAAATTCTCGCCACGATCGAAAAAGACGTAAGCAAGAACTATGAGGAAGGCCTCATTGAGCTGTACAAAAAGCTCAGACCGGGCGAGCCTCCCACAGTGGAAAGCTCCGAGAGCCTTCTCAAAGGTATGTTCTTTGACCCCAAGAGATACGATCTTGCTAAAGTCGGACGTTATAAATTTAATAAAAAACTTGCGCTTAAGAGCCGTGTAAGCGGAGCCGTTCTCGCTGAGAATGTCGTTGACCCCATGACAGGCGAGATAATAGCCGAGGCCGATACAGTTCTTAACGCGGCGATACTTGAGGAAATACAGGACACAGGCATCGTAAGCATAAAGGTCAAAAATGAGGAAGGAAAAGAAATCAATGTTCTTTCAAACAGAGCCGTCTCGATCGATCCTTATATCGCTGAGTACGGCATCACAGCCGCTGACCTTGGCATAAAGGAAAAGGTATATTATCCGGTCATGCGTGAAATGCTCGACAGCTTTGAGAGCGTAAGCCAGCTTAAGGCAACCGTGAAAGAGAAATACCACGAGCTTGTTCCTATCCATATCACTGTTGACGACATTATGGCGTCTATCAACTATATAATGCACCTCGACAGGGGATTTGGAAATGTTGACGATATTGACCATCTGGGCAACAGACGTATCCGTTCTGTAGGAGAGCTTTTACAGAACCAGTTCAGGATAGGTCTTTCAAGAATGGAAAGAGTAGTGCGTGAGCGTATGACTATCCAGGATATGGAGAACGCCACACCTCAGGCCCTTATAAATGTAAGACCTGTTACCGCCGCTATCAAGGAGTTTTTCGGAAGCTCCCAGCTTTCGCAGTTCATGGACCAGAACAACCCTCTTGCCGAGCTTACTCATAAGAGACGTCTTTCGGCCCTCGGCCCCGGCGGTCTTTCAAGAGAGAGGGCAGGATTTGAGGTTCGAGACGTACATCACTCCCATTACGGAAGAATGTGCCCTATCGAGACCCCTGAGGGACCGAATATCGGTCTTATCAACTCGCTGGCCACATTCGCCCGCATCAATGAGTATGGATTTATCGAGGCTCCTTACAGGGTCGTTGACCAGTCGGGCGATGAGCCGAGAGTTACAGACGAGGTCATTTACGTAACAGCCGACGAGGAGGAAAACTACAACGTTGCTCAGGCCAATGAGCCCCTTGACGAGGAAGGCCACTTCATGAATAAGAAGGTTTCCGGCCGTCACCGTGAGGACATCATCGAGGTAGACAGAAAAGAAATACACCTGATGGACGTTTCGCCCAAGCAGATGGTTTCGGTGGCTACGGCGCTTATTCCTTTCCTTGAGAACGATGACGCTAACCGTGCCCTCATGGGATCCAATATGCAGCGTCAGGCTGTTCCGCTCCTTACTACGGATTCGCCTATCGTAGGAACGGGTATGGAATATAAGGCGGCTAAGGACTCAGGTATAGCCATTGTCGCCAAGAACAGCGGTGTTGTAGAGAGACTTTGCGCTGACGAGATCGTAATTAAGACAGACAGCGGACAGCGTGACACGTACCATCTCATCAAGTTCCAGAGAAGCAACCAGGGAACCTGCATGAATCAGAGACCTATCGTAAACAAGGGCGATAGGATAGAGGCCGGAAGGATAATCGCCGACGGCGCTTCCACAAGCGATGGTGAGCTTTCACTGGGCAAGAACCCTCTTATCGGTTTCATGACATGGGAAGGCTATAACTACGAGGACGCTGTTCTTTTAAGCGAAAAGCTTGTTCAGGAGGATGTATATACCTCCATTCATATAGAGGAATTTGAAGCAGAATCAAGAGACACTAAGCTCGGACCCGAGGAGATCACAAGAGATATTCCAAACGTCGGCGAGGACGCGCTCCGCGACCTTGACGAGAGAGGAATCATACGTATCGGAGCCGAGGTGCGTTCCAACGATATACTTGTCGGAAAGGTCACTCCTAAGGGAGAGACCGAGCTTACTGCTGAGGAAAGACTTCTCAGGGCCATCTTCGGCGAGAAGGCGAGAGAGGTAAGAGACACATCTCTCAGAGTTCCCCACGGTGAGAGCGGCATCATCGTTGATGTAAAAATATTCACAAGAGAAAACGGCGACGACATCGGCCCCGGCGTAAATCAGCTCGTGCGTGTTTATATCGCTCAGAAGCGTAAGATCTCCGTTGGTGACAAGATGGCTGGACGTCATGGTAATAAAGGTGTAGTTTCAAGGGTACTGCCCGTAGAGGATATGCCGTTCCTTGAAAACGGACGTCCCCTCGACATCGTTCTTAACCCCCTTGGTATCCCCTCGCGTATGAATATCGGGCAGGTCCTTGAGACACATGTTTCGCTGGCGGCTAAGGCTCTCGGCTGGAAGATCTCAACGCCCGTATTCGACGGCGCCGACGAGATAGATATTATGGACACCCTTGAGATGGCCAATGATTATGTCAACACCGAATGGGAGGAATTCTCTGAAAAATGGAAGCCTCTCCTTCAGGGCGATATATATGATGAGCTTTATGAAAACAGAGATCACAGAGCGGAATGGAAGGGCGTTAAGCTCAGCCGCGACGGTAAGGTAGAGCTTCGTGACGGACGTACGGGAGAGCCCTTTGACAACCGTGTTACTATCGGTTTCATGTACTATCTGAAGCTCCATCACCTTGTTGACGATAAGATCCACGCGCGTTCAACAGGCCCGTACTCAATGGTTACACAGCAGCCGCTCGGCGGCAAGGCCCAGTTCGGCGGACAGCGTTTCGGAGAGATGGAGGTCTGGGCGTTGGAGGCTTATGGCGCGGCATATACGTTGCAGGAGATCCTTACGGTCAAGTCTGACGATATTGTTGGACGTGTAAAGGCTTATGAGGCTATCGTTAAAGGCGAGAATATACCTGAACCCGGTATACCCGAGTCCTTCAAGGTGCTCCTTAAGGAGCTTCAGTCACTCGCCCTTGACATCAAGGTACTCAGAGCCGACCATACGGAAATAGAGATCAAGGAATCCGTTGATGATGAATACGGCGAGAATATGGATATGCAGGTCGTTAACGACATCGACGAGAATACGGAGGGCTACTCGGAGGACGACGGCAGCCTTACAGATACGATAGATATGATTCTTGGAGGCGACAGCAGCGAGGAAGATTTTGAATTTGACGATGCTGACGACTTCGGAAACTATGACGACGAAGAATGAGAAAGGAGAATGTTAAATGCAGCAGAATACAGAGCAGGGCATAGTTTTTGATTCAATAAAAATTGGTCTGGCTTCTCCGGAAAAAATTCGTGAATGGAGTCATGGTGAAGTAAAAAAACCCGAAACTATCAACTACAGAACACTCAAACCCGAAAGGGACGGCCTTTACTGCGAAAGGATCTTCGGACCCATTAAGGACTGGGAGTGCCACTGCGGTAAATATAAA
>CAZBNY010000163.1:0-4512 GCA_964493235.1 uncultured Lachnospiraceae bacterium | reverse complement strand
CGCCGTCTGCTCTTCTCCGCTCCTTCGAGCCTTGCCACCTCGACTTCACTCCGTTTCGTCTCGCTGCTGGCTTCGCCATATATATAAAAAATATCATAGACAATCATGCGAGCGAGCTCTCTGATTTGCCTATGATATTTTTATATGCAAGGCTCTATTTGTTTACAAATTATTCACAACTTGGATATATGCAGTTCACAAGGTTATTTTAAAATACTATTGTCAGTAGAAAACTGATAAAAATTTCTTCATAAATCCTTCCATCTTCGTATCCTGCCTCGCCAAGGCAGGATATTTTCAATGCCGATCCTATGCCTTATGGACAATCTAAACAATGACATAAGCGCGTATATCAACGAATGGGCCTCATTTGTTGACTATACGGAAGAAAACTCAGAAGACAAAAAGCACGACCTTCTCCAAAGGCTTGAACGGCTTAAGGCCCTTATTTCAGAAAATGAGCCATGCTTTGGCGAAAACCGCTGTTTTCTTTAACCGGCATCAGCTTATCTCCGACACGTCCTCATAATTGACTATGTCTACCGAGCCGTCTTTTCTGAGTATTCGGTATCTGTTGAACAGGTCGCCGGTCAGTATATACGGCGACGCTCCGAAGTCCTTAAGCACGGCTACCTTTTCTCCCGTGGCGTTCTCGGTCTTTTCGCCGACAATATATGTCTGCCATTCATCGCTCCATGTGAATACCTCATCTATAACACGGCGGCTCTGTTCCGTAAACACGGAGTCCTCCGGCTTCATCTTGTTTTCTGTCGGCGGGGCGGTGCTGTATATCTGGGTCTTTGTCGCGTCTATGGTGTTTCCGTCGCCGCTGTTTTCTATTACGCTGGTCTGGGTGATTTTGTTCCAAACCGGATCATCTATCACTCCCGATGTCTCATCATTCCACCATGTTTCTATATTTTCGTCGATATTTATGACATTTTCAAACTTTCCAGCCCTATAGGCATAGCCTCTTATAAAGCTGCTGTTTTCCAGCGCCCCGATCGACTGATTGTTGCTCTCCCTGAAGGATATGACATCGACCGGCGACGATTCCGGTCTGAAAAAAGTTATATTGTCAACATCATAAAAATATCCCACTTCTCCCACATACTCATATCCATTTTCTACCGGCGTATAGACCGCCATTATTGTTGCCTTAGGGCCAAAGTCTACCGTCACAAGTGCGTCCTGCACCCCCGGTCCTGTTATCTCCGCGTAATTTACCCGAATGTTTCTTGCCTCCTCAGGCTTAAACACATCTGTTCGCCCGGTAGACACAAGCACCTTTTCAGCTATCCTTATTCTGTTTTCCGGCTCATTGGCGTTAGCAAATTCGTCCATAGATATATAACCCGGTATGCCAAACGCTCTTATAGTCAGTCCCAATATTATGATTATGGGAACCAACAAAATCAGGAGCTTAGTTTTCCGCATACCATTCCTCCACAATATGGTTGTTACATTATATTCATGGCAATAAAAAATATTATTTGTATTTTGAGTTCCTCAAGTCCACTTTCGTTCGGTTTATCATTTGTCAACGATTTATCGTTATAAAAAGTCAAATCGCCACGAAAGCATTTGGCAGGCTTCTCTCCTGCTTGGCTGTCTTAAGCGATTCTATCTCAATATGGTTCTATATTTTTTAGCATTTTCGTCCCATATAAGCGCATCAAAAAAGCCCGTCGTAGGACGGGCATAAAATCAATGTTTCCGAAGTCTGGCCATAATATAGCCGTTTTTTCTGACCGCAGTGAAAACTACACAGCCGATAAGTGAAATACATATAAATTCACCGGCCATAACCGAAAGTGTTGACGCGATGAACGGAGCATGATATACAATGTACAGCTCAAGCCCGATTATAAACGAAAATACTGTGGGCCAAAGAGAAGCCAAATACATATTTTTCGTCCTGCTGATAAGCATTACCGAGCAGAATGTGTGGAAGGTTCCAAACAGCACGTCAATGATACCCAGCGGACTGAACATATTTGCCAGAGCGCAGCCAAGCACAAGTCCCGGTACAAATGCCGGATTCACCCATGCCAGAAGCACCATGACCTCCGAGATCCTGAACTGCACGGCGCTGAAGGCGATAGGCGAGATTGCCAGTGTTGCCACCATATACACTGCTGCTGTTATTCCTGTCAAAGCGACAGTTTCGGTATTGATTTTTCTCATATTAAATTCCCCCTGTTTTTTATTTTGGAGATGGTTAGGCAAGGAACATCTCCTGTTGAATAATAAATACCTGTGACAGTATACAACAAAAAAACATATATTGCAACTGTTATTTTAACGTGATCACGCTTTCAAAAATATTTTTCTCATTATTTATATTGTCGCCGTTTCCTATAACGCATATATACGGACTTTCCCTCAAAATTTTAAGCATAGGCGCGTATGCCCTCATGTCGTCAACGGTCGTCGAAAGAAGCTCGTCCCTCTCCTTCTGCTGAATTTCCGGAGTAATTTTGGCAATATGTCTTGTAAGCGCGGTTTTAAGTCTCTGCTCCTTACCCATAGGGCGATCTATGCTGTTTATTGCTCCGATTATATATCCGGTCATCGCCTTATCATCTGCGGCAAAGCCTTCTATGAAATCTCCTGCCGCGTCATATATATCCAGCGTCCGCTTCAAATTAGGATCCCTGTAGGAGTACATATACATACTTCCGCTCCTTAAGAAGCCGCAGCCGCAACCGTAGGCCCCGCCCTGCACCCTTACAGTGTTCCAAAGGTATTCCAGGTCAATTATGTTTTTCAGCACAAGAAGCTTTCCGCTGTATTCAAAGCCGGCCTTTTTATAGTCGGCCGCCTTGGCGGCATACTGTATCTTGCCGGGAGTTATTATTCCCTCGGAAGTACCCCTGTTCCTTGTCATTACGGCTTTCTTTTCAGGCGTTCTGTCACCAAACAGCTCCTTCAGACCGGCCGCTTTATCAAAGTCCTGTCTTTCACAGCTTATGCCGAGCGTAAGTCCTGATCCGTTGAAAACCCTCTCGGCGGTCTCTCTGAGCTTTTCAATATCCTTTTCGCTCAATTCCTTATCCAGTCTGCACAGGAACTTGAAATATCCTATTCCGCTTGTGTCGTCCTTAAATCCCCAACCCTCGCTGAAATAGCTTTTGGCCCTTCCGGCGGCTGTCATATGCCCGTTCTGAGTAAGATAGTTTTCCAGCTTGGAAATTCTGTCCCTGATTATGAGCTTTATGCTTTCAGTCTTTGTAAAAAGCATTTTATTGACCGTCTGATCGACCAGCTCCTTAAGCATATCGGCGTTTCTGGAAAGAGCCTTCGCGCTTACCTTTATCAGCTTTATGTTTCCGTCTAAATCGCTGTAATAGGCCGGGCATGAGGCGCTTATGCCGCCGGTGTACATATCTACCTTTGTGGGAAGCTCATTGAAGCTGTACATTTCGGTATCGAGTCTTCCTATCAGGTCGCTTAAAAGTCCGAGATAATTATAGTCCTCCTCGGGAACATGGTCGGCGTCAAAGGCAAGCTCGGCATATATGATACCGTTGGTATCATCGGGTACATAGAAAATTCCGTTCCTTGTCTCATTTTCGATAATATCAGCCTTTTTTTCTATATCCTCAAGCTTAAGACACGGCATTACCGAAAGGTCTTCCTCGGCCGACTGGAACCTGAGCAGCCCGTTGGTCTCATTTACAATATTTTGTATTTCCTCGGCGGAAAGACTGTTTTTGTACTCGTCAAGACGTTTTCTCTCGGCCTCGTCTATTTCTGACTGCATTCCCGCCTTAGGCTGCAGCGATACGAATACCTTAGTCGGATTATTTGTCATTCCGTCAGCTATGAGCTTTTCAAAATATCCATCATCTATCTTCGAGCGTATCGCTTCAATATGCTTTTTAAACCTGAATGTCTCAAACGGGTCCTCCTTATGGAGCCAGCTATTCATAGCCTTGAGACCGTAATAAAGTCCTCTCGGCTTATATCCGAAATTCTCCTCGCTGAGCATAAACTCAAAGGCGTTGACGGCGGAATTGACAAGCTCCCTGTCAAGGCCCTCGTCCGAAAGCCTTTTAAGCTCGTCTGTCACTATTCGCTCAAATTCCTCCGCTGAATTTTCTTTAGCTCCCTTTGCCGCTATGGTGAATACAGTATCAAGTATCGATGAATCGAACCACCCCTCCGTGTCTGAGCAGAAGCCGCCCTCTGTAAGCGCCTTTCTTACGGGAGAAGCGTTTGTATCCATCAGTATATAGGAAAGGATCGAATAGCCAAGACTTCTTTCCTCATCGCAGGAATCGCCCACGATAAAGCCGGCCGCGTACATTGATTCGTTTTCACCCTTCTCTATTACGGGATAAAACTCCTCTTTTCTTATTATTTTATCAAGACTTTCCTGATGTTTTATCAAATTGTCATAAGGCTTGGCGTCAAACTTTGACAAATACTCTCTGTCAAGGTACGCCGTTTTTTTCTCTATATCCATTTTTCCAAACAGGTAAATATAGCTGTTTGACGGGTGATAAT
>CAZBNY010000162.1:0-4513 GCA_964493235.1 uncultured Lachnospiraceae bacterium | reverse complement strand
GCCAAGCGCCATGTCTACGGGCGCTGTGGCAGACGTCAAACCGGGCGAGAGGGTGCTTGACGTATGCGCCGCGCCAGGGGGCAAAAGCACCCAGATAGGCGCAAGGCTTGCGGGGAAGGGAATCCTTGTGACAAACGATATAAGCGCGTCAAGGACAAAGGCCCTGCTAAAAAATGTGGAGCTTTTCGGTCTGACAAACGCCGTTGTACTCAATGAGTCGCCGGCCAAAATAGCGGCCCGTTTCCCTGATTTTTTTGATAAGGTCGTAATTGACGCGCCATGCAGCGGAGAGGGAATGTTCAGAAAGGACCCCGACGTAATAAAGGCGTGGGGCAAAAGCATGGCCGACTTCTGCGTATCGACGCAAATGGAGATATTGGAGGAATGTTCCAAGACGGTCTGCGCCGGCGGATATATAATATATTCGACCTGCACATTTAATCCCGACGAGAACGAAAGGCAGATAGAGACGTTTTTGGAAAGGCACCCCGAGTTTGAGCTTTGCGAAATACCTGAGGAAATGGGACTGGACCACGGCAGACCCGAGTGGACAAAAAGCGGAAGCGCAAAGTTTGCCAAATGCGGCAGGCTGTGGCCGCATAAGACAAAGGGCGAGGGGCATTTTGTTGCCAAGATGAGAAAGTCGGCCGGAAGGGAAAGGACAGATTTTGTCGGCCACAGCGGCAATAAAATAGATGGGTTTGAGTATTTTGAGGAATTTACGGCAAACAATATAACAGGTGTTGAGTTTGACGGGGACTTTGAGACCTATGGAGAAAAGCTGTATATGCTGCCAAAGGGCCTTCCGTCGTTTAACGGCTTAAGGGTGGTAAGAAACGGCTGGTATCTGGGCGATATAAAGAAAAAACGCTTTGAGCCGTCTCAGGCCTTCGCTATGGGATTAAGAGGCGAAAACGTCAGGCTTGTGGAAAGTCTGCCCGACTATGACACCGCTGTAAAATACCTTAAGGGAGAAACGCTGGAGACAGGACTTGAAAATGACGGCTGGGTGCTTGTGACCTTTGACGGACTGACGTTAGGTTGGGCCAAAAGCCAAAGGGGCAGACTGAAAAACAAATATCTTGCCGGCTGGAAATGGGAATAAGAGGGATAAGCTATGCCGTTTTTACCTGTGACAAAAGAAGAAATGATAAACAGAGGCTGGGACAGGCCGGACTTTGTGTATATATGCGGCGATGCCTATGTGGACCATTCGTCCTTTGGAGCGGCTATAATCTGCCGATTGCTGGAAAGTCACGGCTATAAGGTCTGTATGATCGCACAGCCTGACTGGCACAGTACAGAGGATTTTAAACGCTTCGGCGAGCCGAGACTGGCCTTTTTGGTCAGCGCGGGGAATATCGACTCAATGGTAAACCACTATACCGTAGCCAAGAAAAGAAGGTCTAAGGACGCGTATTCGCCGGGAGGGCAGGGCGGACTGAGACCCGACAGGGCAACTATCGTATACTGCAACAAAATACGTGAGGCATACAAGAACGCTCCTATCGTCATCGGCGGAATAGAGGCGAGCCTGAGAAGGCTTTCCCACTACGATTACTGGGACAATAAGGTAAGACGGTCCATACTGCTGGACTCGGGCGCCGACCTGCTGCTGTACGGAATGGGCGAGCATCAGATAATAGAGCTTGCCGACGCCCTTGAGAGCGGACTTCCGCTCAGTGAGATAACCTTTTTGAGAGGGTCGGTCTATAAAACAAGGGACAGAGAGAGGATAGGCGATTGCATATGGCTGCCTTCCTATGAGGAGACTGCCTCGGACAAAAATAAATATGTCGAGAGCTTTATGCACCAGTACAGAAACACGGACTTCGTAACGGGCAAGACCCTCGCCGAGGAATACAGAGAGGGCATAGTCGTCCAAAATCCGCCGTCTCCGCCGCTTTCACAGGAGGAGCTGGACAGGGTATACGCTCTGCCGTATATGAGGACATATCACCCTATGTACGAAAAGGCGGGAGGGATACCCGCCATCGAGGAAATAAAATTCAGTCTGTCGGCAAACAGGGGTTGCTTCGGAAACTGTAATTTCTGCGCTATCGTGTTCCATCAGGGACGCATAGTTACGGCAAGGAGCGACGAGTCGCTGATAGACGAGGCCAAAATAATGACGGAGGAAAAGGATTTTAAAGGCTATATACACGATCTTGGCGGCCCAACGGCTAACTTTATGCAGCCTGCCTGCGACAAACAGCTTAAAGCAGGAGCGTGCAGGGACAGACAGTGCCTTTTCCCCGAAAAATGCCCTAACCTTGTGGTTGACCATAAGCGGTATCTCAGGGTCTTGAGAAAGCTGAGAGCGCTGCCGAAGGTAAAAAAGGTATTTATCCGTTCGGGAATACGATATGATTATCTGGTTTATGACAAGGACGAGAGCTTTTTCAACGAGCTGTGCAAATATCATATAAGCGGTCAGCTCCGAGTTGCGCCTGAACATGTTTCTGACAGGGTGCTGGACAAGATGGGCAAGCCGAGCCGAAAGGTATACGACAGCTTTGTGAAAAAATTTGAGGAAATAAACAAAAAATATGGTTATGATCAATACTGTATACCATATCTGATGTCCAGCCACCCCGGAAGCGATCTGAAGGCCGCCATTGAGCTGGCCGAGTATCTTAGGGACATAGGCCATATGCCGGAGCAGGTGCAGGACTTTTATCCGACGCCGGGAACGCTTTCCACCTGTATGTATTATACCGAGATCGACCCAAGAACGGGCAAAAGGGTGTATGTGCCGAAAAATCCGCACGAGAAGGCCATGCAGAGGGCGCTGATGCAGTACAGAGTGCCGGCTAACTATGATTTGGTAAAGGAAGCGCTTATAAAGGCTGGACGACAGGACCTCATAGGGTTTGGGCCCCACTGCCTTATAAGACCCGAACGGCCCAAAAATTTTGATGGGAATAAGAATGCCTCAAAGGGAAACACCTCAAAGGGAAATAAAACCGTGGCAGGAAAGCAGAACGGACAAAAACAGCGGAGTGAGCGTAAGAAAAAAACTATAAGAAATGTGCATAAGAAACAGAGATAAAAATATTTGATATATACGAAGAACCACGGTGCCTTTCGACACCGTGGTTCTTTTAGTTGGGTGCTTTATATTTATCAGATCTGTTCAAGCGCCTGAGCAATATCGTCAATGAGATCCTCAGCGTTTTCAAGACCTACAGAAAGTCTTACAAGTCCTTCAGGAATTCCGGCCTCTTTAAGCTCCTCGGGGCTGTATGTCGAGTGAGTCATGCTGGCGGGGTGCTCAACAAGTGTCTCGGCGTCGCCAAGGCTTACTGCGATAGTGCAGAGCTTAAGAGCGTCAACGAATTTCATTCCGGCTTCTTTTCCGCCCTTAACCTCGAAGGAGATCATTCCGCCAAAGTCTGACATCTGTTTAGCAGCGACATCATGGTTGGGGAATGAGGCAAGTCCGGGATAGTAAACCTTCTCGATCTTATCATGCTTGTCAAGCATTTCCGCGATAGCTCTTGCGTTTTCGCAATGACGTTTCATTCTTACCTCGAATGACTTAAGACCTCTGAGGATAAGGAAGGAAGCGAAGGGATCAATAACAGCGCCTGTCATATCCTTAAGACCGAACATTCTTACCTCACTGATAAAATCAGACGAGCCTACAACGAATCCGGCAATAACGTCACCGTGGCCATTGAGATATTTTGTGGCGGAGTGAACGACAACGTCAGCGCCAAGCTCAAGAGGTCTCTGGAGATAAGGAGTAGCAAAGGTATTGTCGCAGACTACCTTTATGTCCTTGTTGTAGCCATGCGCAAGCTTTGCGATAGCAGCTATGTCGCTGATTTTAAGGTTGGGGTTAGCCGGTGTCTCAAGATAAACCGCAACGGTATTTTCTTTAAGATGAGCTTTGACCTCATCGAGATCAGACGTATCTATAAAATCGACCTCAACGCCGTAGCGTGTAAGTCCGTGGTTAAGCAAAGCGAATGTACAGCCGTAGAGTGTACCGTCGGCGATTATGTGAGCGCCGGCCTTCGCGATTGTCCAGAGCGTAGATGAGATAGCGCCCATTCCTGACGATGTGGCAAGAGCCGCCTCAGCACCCTCAAGAGCAGCAACCTTTGCTTCAAGCACTGATGAAGTGGGATTGCCAAGACGTGTGTAAATGAATCCGTTTTCTTCTCCGGCAAATCTTCTTCCACCCTGTTCACATGAGTCAAAATAGTATGTTGAGCTCTGATAGATCGGTGTTGAAAGAGCGCCGTATGTCTCCTTCTCAATATTTCCCGCATGGATCGCTTTTGTACCAAAACCTTTAAAATCAGCCTTCATAATTAACACTCCTTCTTAAATCGATATAAAAATTAAAAATTAAGCTAATATTGGTCCTGCCTCTTTCTGCTGTGTCTTTATCATAGCACTAATTTGACAAAAGGTGTTAATATGTAAATTGTATATCCAGTTATCAAAAAAAGCGATAACAAGCGACATATTTGCCATATATGCACTTATTTATATACAACAA
>CAZBNY010000161.1:0-4521 GCA_964493235.1 uncultured Lachnospiraceae bacterium | reverse complement strand
CGTAACCTCGGCAAAAAGTCTCTGGAGGAAGTTTTAAATAAGCTTGCTGAATTGGGACTTTCATTAAGACCGAGCGATGATTAATTATTATTGACGTAGAACTGCAGGGCGCTGTAAGCCCAAAGAGCAAGCGCCTTGGGGTAAGTTTTACGGAATCTACAAGGAGGATTTGTAAAATGACAGGTTCAGGAAACAGAAAACTTGGACGCACAAGCAGCCAGAGAAAAGCTCTTTTAAGAAACCAGGTAACAAACCTTTTATATTATGGAAAGATCAAAACAACTGAGGCAAAAGCTAAGGAAGTAAGAAGAATTGCTGAAAAGCTCATCACACTTGCTGTTAAGGAAAAGGACAACTTCGAGGAAGTTGAGGTAATGGCTAAGGTTCCCAAGAAGGACGCCTCCGGAAAGAGAGTTAAAAACGTAGTAGATGGTAAGAAGGTTACTGTTTATGAAGAAGTTAAAAAGACTATCAAAAAGGATAAGCCTTCAAGACTTAACGCAAGAAGAAAGATGTTGAGTGTTCTTTACCCTGTAACAGAGGTTCCCAAGGACGGAAAGAAAGTCAGAAAGAACACAGTTAAGGTTGATATGTGCGCTAAGATGTTTGACGAGATCGCTCCCAGGTACGTAGACCGCAAGGGCGGCTATACTCGTATAATCAAGCTCGGAAACCGTAAAGGCGATGGAGCTCCTGAGGTTATCATTGAGTTAATCTAAGTTGAAGCGGATTTTGACTTTTAACTTCAGATTGGGGATTAAGTATTACTTAATCCCCAATTTTAGTATTGTCTGGTTTTATAATGTAATTTGGGAAAGTTATATTATCAAATCAGATAAATAAGAAATGGACAGACGGTGATTTTATGAAAATGGTCGATGCCAAAAATGTCAGTTATGAGTATACAAAGGTCGTCGAGGTAAAGGGAGAAAATACCGAACGAAAGCTCATGGCGCTGGAAAATATAAATATTGAGATCGAAAAGGGCGAGTTTGTCGCTGTTCTGGGACATAACGGTTCGGGAAAATCCACCTTCGCGAAGCACCTCAACGCCCTTGTAACCCCAAGCGAGGGCACGGTTTGGATAGACGGAATGGACACAAAGAACGACGAGCTTGTATGGAACATAAGGCAGAATACGGGAATGGTGTTCCAGAATCCGGACAACCAGCTTGTAGCTACCGTTGTCGAGGAGGACATTGCCTTTGGACCTGAAAACCTTGGAGTGGAGCCGGCCGAGATAAGGCGAAGGGTGGACGAGGCGCTTAAAATGGTCGGTATGGACGGCTATCAAAAGAATACGCCCTCCAAGCTGTCCGGCGGACAGAAGCAGAGAATAGCGATTGCCGGAATACTTGCCATGAAGCCCCAGTGCATTGTGCTGGACGAGCCTACAGCAATGCTGGACCCGCATGGCAGACAGGACGTAATGGAGACAATACACAGGCTGAATGAGGAAAACGGGATAACAATAATACTCATTACCCATTATATGGACGAGGCCGCTACCGCTGACAGAGTGTATGTAATAGATGACGGAAAGCTTGTGATGCAGGGAAGGCCGAAGGAAATATTCTCCCAGGTGGAAAAGCTGAAAAGCTATGGCCTTGATGTTCCGCAAGTCACTGAGACAGCCTATAACCTTAGAAAAATGGGCATAGATATACCGGAGGACATACTGACGGTGGAAGAAATGGTAGGTGCGATATGTCAATTAAAATCAACCATTTAACTCATATTTACGGAGAAAATTCCGCCTTTGAGAAAAAGGCGCTGGACGATATAAATTTGGAGATAAACGACGGAGAGTTCATCGGACTTATAGGACATACCGGCTCAGGAAAATCAACGCTGATACAGCATCTGAACGCTCTGCTTGTGCCAACCGGCGGCGAGGTGCTGCTTAACGGCGAAAATATTTACGCCGATAAAAGCAAGCTGAAATCTATACGCCAAAGGGTCGGTCTTGTGTTCCAGTATCCGGAGCATCAGCTCTTTGAGATGACATTGTATAAGGACGTGGCATATGGGCCCGGGAACCTCGGGCTTTCCGAGGAGGAGATAGATAAAAGGGTGCGCTCGGCCTTTGAGACGGTAGGTCTTGGCGAGGATATGTTTGACAAGTCTCCCTTTGAGGTCTCGGGCGGTCAGAAAAGAAGGGCTGCCATAGCCGGTGTTCTCGCTATGGAGCCGGAGGTCCTTATATTGGACGAGCCTACGGCCGGTCTGGATCCGAAGGGCAGGGACGAAATACTTGACGCTATCAAAAAAATGCACGATATGAGAAAGATAACAGTAATTCTTGTGTCGCACAGCATGGAGGACGTGGCCAAGCTGGTTGACAGGATAATAGTGCTGTCGGACGGCAGAGTTGTCCTTACGGGAAGCCCGAAGGAGGTATTCTCGCAGGTGGATAAGCTGGAGGACATAGGACTGGCGGCGCCGCAGATAAGCTATGTGTTTTCAGAGCTTAGGAAAAAGGGTTACGATGTTCCCAATGACATTTATACTGTGGCTGAGGCTACAGAGACATTATACAAGTTTTTAAGCAGGTGAGACAAATGATAAGAGACATTACGATAGGTCAATACTATCCGGCCGAGTCGCCGCTGCACAGAATGGACGCCAGAGTAAAAATAATAATAGCGCTGCTGTACATAGTTTCTCTGTTTGTGATACAGAGCTTTGTTGGGTATGCGGTCGTGATCATTTCTTTGGCAGCGGTCATAAAGCTGTCCAAGGTCCCGTTCAAATTTATGGTAAAGGGTCTCAAGCCGCTGATATTAATAATCGTGTTTACGGCAATAATAAATCTTCTGACGACCCAAGGCGAGACGCCGCTGTTTAAAATATGGCTGTTTACGGTAACGCTGGAGGGCGTGTACTTTGCTATAAAGATGTGCCTGAGGATAATACTCCTCATTATCGGCACGTCCCTTCTGACATTGACGACAACGCCGATAAAGCTGACTGACGGCATAGAACTTTTGCTTAAACCGTTTGCCAAGATAGGCGTGCCTGCCCACGACATAGCGATGATGATGACTATCGCGCTGAGATTTATACCGACGCTTTTGGACGAAACGGACAAGATAATCAAGGCGCAGCAGGCAAGAGGAGCGGATTTTGATACCGGGAACCTGTTGAGCAAGGCAAAGGCGATGGTGCCTATACTTGTTCCGCTGTTCATTTCGGCATTCAGACGGGCAGACGAGCTTGCGATGGCTATGGAGGCCCGCTGCTATAACGGAGGAGAGCATAGAACGAGAATGAATGTGACAAGGGTGACGGCAGTGGACTACAGGGGAATGGCCGCCTTTGTGATATATTTTGTGATACTGATCGCCATAAGGATTTTGATATGAAAAGGATTTTGCTGACAATAGCATATGACGGTACAGAGTTCAACGGCTGGCAGAAGCAGAAGGACGGTTCTTTGAGAACGGTACAGGGGGAGTTTGAAAAAGCCTGTACTAGACTGTTTAAGACCGAGATATGCTCTATAGGAGCCAGCAGGACTGACTCCGGCGTTCATGCCGTGGGCCAAAGGGTCGTTATAGACGTCGAAACGACAATACCGACGGAAAAAATCCCCTTGGCTTTAAATTCGTTCCTGCCGGAGGACATAGCCGCTGTCGCGGCGGAGGAAAGAGAAGCGGACTTTAACCCGAGATTCAGAGCGCTCAGAAAGACATACGAATACAAAATATACAACAGTCAGTTCAGAAATCCTGTGTATAGGAATTACAGCGAGTATGTCAGAGAAAAGCTGAATGTCGAAAAAATGGCCGACGCGTCAAAGGCCTTTTTGGGAAAGCATGATTTTGTAGGCTTTTGTGCGTCAGGCAACAGCTCAAAAACCACTGTAAGAGAAATATATGATATATCGGTTAGAAACGAGGGGGATTTTATCGTCATGAGAGTGACGGGAAACGGGTTCCTTTATAATATGGTAAGGATAATCGCCGGAACGCTTATATATGTAGGAAACGGAAAGATCGACCCGAAGGATATGGAGGATATAATCGCCTCGGGAGACAGAACCAGAGCGGGCAAGACGGCAGGCCCAGCGGGACTGACTTTATTTAAAATCATTTACTGATTTTTTCAAACAACCCCTTGACATGAAAACGAGGATATAATATAATCAAATACGTTGCAATGCCACTTATAAACTCGTTAGCCCCGAGTTTGACTATAGATTTTAATTGTTTTTTGGAATTTTAAGGGAGGTTTAATAATGAGAACAACATACATGGCAAAACCGGCCGATATCGAAAAGAAATGGTATGTTGTAGACGCAACTGATAAAACATTAGGACGTCTTGCATCAGAAATAGCTAAGGTATTACGCGGTAAAAACAAGGCTATCTATACCCCACATATAGATACAGGCGACTACGTAATCGTTATCAACGCTGACAAAATCAAAGTAACAGGCAAAAAGATGGATCAGAAAATTTACAGACGTAACTCCGGCTGGATCGGCGGCTTGAAGGAGACTCCTCTTAAGAGAATGCT
>CAZBNY010000160.1:0-4528 GCA_964493235.1 uncultured Lachnospiraceae bacterium | reverse complement strand
ATATAGGAGGCGGGAATTAATGACAAATTCGGAAATAGAGGCGTTTTTATCGGTATGCAAATATAACAGCATTTCCAAGGCGGCGGAAAAGCTCTTTATCAGCCAATCATCGTTGAGCACTAAAATAAAAACCTTAGAAAGGGAAATAGGCTGTCCGCTGATGATACGTTCTAAGGGCACAAGGGCGGTCAGTCTGACGGACGAGGGACGAAAGTTTCTGGAGCTGGCGATAAGATATGAGGAAATAGTAAACGAGATGTTTAAAATAGGAGAAAAAAGCGCGCCCTCAAAACTCAGGGTATCCACTCTTAACAGCACGGGAACATATCTGTTTACTCCGGCATATGAGAAATTTATGATCGAAAGGCCGGACATAATTCTTGAGATACAGGATATGGCCACAACGCTGTCCTATTCCAGCCTGGAAAGCGGTTTTACGGATATGGCTTTTACTGTCAGGCGTATGGAATCAAAAAAGGTCATTACATATCCGGCCTTTACGGAGAACATGGAATTTATATGCGCGGCGTCGTCCGAATATTCCGAAATAGTGGACCTTGACGGAATTGACGTGAAAAATGAGATATATATAAATTGGTGTGATGAGTTCGACCTGTGGCATAACGAAACCTTCGGGGGAGACGCTGTACCGCTTATTAAGCTGGAGCTGATGAGCCAGCTGGAATTTTTCATAAGAAAGAAGAACGCCTGGGCTATCGTACCCTCAAGCGCGGCATACTGGCTCACAAGAAATGAATATATTAAAAAATGCGATATTTCTTTTGAGCTGCCAAAACGTGTCACCTATTGCTCCTATGTTCCGAACAAATCAAAGGAGGAAGCGATGAATTGCTTCCTTGACTGCCTGAGAACGACTTTGGAGGAAATGGACGACACGGGAATAGTAATATATATGTAAAAAGAGCCGAATTCCAGCTAAGGGGTAAAATCTGAAAAACGGCTCACTAACAAAAAAGTGTTACTTATTTTTAGCTGTTGATACCTGCCAGATTCCGAAGATTATGAGAAGCGAGCCGACAAGCGATACTGCCGTGAGCGGCTCGCCAAGGAATATAATTCCGGCGAACATGGAGCAGAGAGTTGAAAGCGGTCCGAAGGAGGCCAGCTTTGTTACCGAAAGCTTACCGGCGGCATAGTTTACCAAAAACTCGGACAGCACCGTGCAGAAAATACTCAGTATAAGTACGGAGAACATAAAGCCGGGGTTGGAAACCGGCTTTATATATTTGGAAAAGCTCCAGTTCACCGATCGCATAGCCGTGATCGTAAAGGTAACGGCTGTGGCAAGCACTATGAAATAAGTCCTTTCAAAGGGAGTAAACTCCGCCGACGCCCTTCTGTTGATTATTTTATGCGAGGCTGATGCAAGGCAGGCCAATAAAAGGAATATTATTCCGACGGCGGTAACAACGCCCATTGAGCTTCCGGCCATTGTTATAAGGATTACTCCGAGGATAGGCAGAAGGCAAAAGCCGGCCTGACGCCTTGTGGGGTATTCCTTTAAAAAGATGACCGCGAAAACTATTGAGACTACCGGTACGACGGAGAGTATCACTCCCGAAACTGTGGCATTGGTGTAAAGTATGCCGCAGCTCTCAAAATAGTAGTACACCGGCTGAACCGCCATAAGAAGCAGAAGCGGCTTTATCGGCTTTCCCTTGAGGGAGATTTTGTATTTGCCCCTAAGCATCATTAAGTTCATAAAAATAAAGGCAATCAAAAATCTTATGGATAGAAGCTGGCTGGGAGAAGCGCTCGCCGTAGCTACCTTTGTGAAAATATAACTGATTCCCCAAAGCATCTGTCCGGCACATACGGCCAGTATGGGAAGGATTTTTTCAATATTAATATCGGGTGTTTTAACACAGGTGTTTTTGTGAAAAACATTCGTAATGCTGCTCATTTATATCACTCCTTTGTTTTGATGGGCATATTCTAGCACCAAAGTAACGTATTGTAAAATCCCAAAAGTTCATTTATAATATTGAATTGATTCAATAGGTCAAGAAAGGAGAGAGGGCCATGACGGATTCAGAGGTTGCCGCTTTTCTGGCGGTATGCAGATGCGGAAGCATTACTAAGGCGGCTGAACAGCTTTATATCAACCAGTCTTCATTAAGCACAAAAATCAAAATACTTGAAAACGAGGTCGGCTGCCCGCTTATTGAGCGCAACAAGGGCGCAAGAAGGCTGAACCTGACTGATGAGGGACGCAGATTCTACAAAATGGCGCTGAAATATGAGGAGCTGGTTGACGAGATGCTGAGCGTGGGCAGAAAAAACGCGCCGGTCACACTGAGGATCTCATCGATAAACAGCACCGGAACATATATTTTTTCGCCGGTGTATAAAAAATTTATGTCGGCTATGCCTGACATCGTGCTGGACGTACAGGACATGGTAACAAAGGCGGCATATAAAAGTATTGAGGACGGAATGACCGACATAGCCTTTACCGTGGAGAAGCTCGAGATAAAAAAGACAATGACATATCCGGTGTTTTCGGAACAAATGATATTCGTGTGCCAAAGGGATTCGGATTATCCGGAAACGGTCGGTTTAGGTGATATTGATATTAAAAATGAGATTTACAGCAAGTGGAATGACGAATTTGTGGACTGGCATGACGAGGTGTTCGGCGCGGAGGCTGTTCCGCTTATAAGGCTTGGGCTGATGAGCCAGCTGGAGTTTTTCATAAAAAAGAAAAACGCGTGGGCCATTGTGCCAGCCAGCGCCGCCTGCGCTTTGGAAAAGAGCGGCTCCATCGAAAGGCGTAATATGAGCTTCGACATTCCTAAGCGTGTCACATACTGCACCCGTGTCCCGAACAAGGCGAAGGCAAACGCCGCCAATTGCTTCATGGACTGCCTGAAAAGCACATTGGAGGAAATGAATGAGCCGGGAATCGAAATATATTTCCTTTAATTTCATTTATTTTTACAACTGTCTTTTAAAATTCTTAAGAATGTCTAACAATTAAGACATTTAAGAAAGTTTATGATAATATGGTTTTGCGAAAAAACATAAACTAAAGGTGAAAGGAAGATTTTTTATGAAAAAGTATTTTAAATACAAAGCGGCGGCTGTATCAATGGTCACTATGGCAATGTCAAGCGTTCCGGCAATGGCGGCCGAGAACACGGAGACCGTCAGGACAGAGACTAAAGAGGGAACTGTCGTGGAGGAGATAAAAAGCGATGAGGCCGAAACGATAGGCTGCTCGGTAGTGAGCGGAACGATCAAATCGGTTTCCGTTGAGGAGAACGGAAAGGCCAGAATCGCCGTTGAGACTGCCGAAAGAGGCGAGATAGTGTTCAATGAGGACACAAACTTAATGGTTATCGAGGGCAATTCGCTGAGAGTTGTCAATGACCTTAAGGAAGGAATGGAGGTCTCCGTAGTTATGGACGACAACGCTCCCATGACAATGAGCATTCCTCCCCAGACAAACGGAGCGATCGCCTTCGTTATTGAGGGGGTAAACCCCAGCTTTGTGGCCGTTGAGAAGTTCGACGAGGAGCTTTCAAGCCAGACGCTCAAGCTCAACATAGATAACAGCGTAAGCATAATCGACATAAATGGTTCAAAGAAGATGTTTACGGCGGACGACATTAAGGGAAGCAAGGCAATTGTTGTGTACGGAGCGTCTACAAAGAGCCTTCCGGCGCAGACAACGCCTTATATCGTAGTTATACTTGACGAGGCTGAAAACGAACAGCCGGCGGAGGAGGCTCCTGAGGATATAGTCAGCCTTCCGCTGAGAGCGACCCTTGAGGAAATGGGCTACACAGTAGAATGGACAGCCAACGACGCGCCCATCGTTCTGACGAAGGACGAGCTTAAGGCAAGCATCAGTATTGACAGCAATTCTTTGGTCGTTGACGGGGACATGGTATACGAGCTTTCGGAAAATGTTAAATTAGTTGACGGAGTGACGTATGTATCTTCGGATATAAAGAATATATTGAGATAAGTTGAAATCCTGAATTAAGTTGAAATCCTTGAGGGATTTCAACTTGCTGACAGTGTTGAACACAAAAGTTCCGGGAGAAACTTTTGCGTTCAGGCTACGGCAAAAATCAGGCATTGTTCACGCATGGGAATGAATTCCATGCGTGTTTTTTGTTGTGGTGATGCAAAAAATTCTTGTGCGTGCAAGGTATTGATGCTTATTTTATCCAAAATGATAATTTTGTTTCATTGCAAAATTATTGAAAATAACGAAATTCGTAATTGTATTCTAGTTATTACCAAAAAATGCTTGAGTTTTCGTGCGAGGGGGGGGGTAAAATGAAAATCGTAAAGCCATGCAGATAAGACAGTTAATATACTGGACGTATGTTTACATACAGGACAGTATATTAAGTGGATTAGATATGTGGCGCACGCCACACTGAGATGCAGCGAAGCGGAATCGAAGTGGCTGCATGGCGAGCCATGCAATTAAGCCATATGCTTGCATAATGGGCATATATTAGCACTAGCGTATATGTGGCGCACGCCACAC
>CAZBNY010000159.1:0-4561 GCA_964493235.1 uncultured Lachnospiraceae bacterium | reverse complement strand
TTTTTATAAAACCCGTGAAAAAGGCGCTGATAACCGGAAAAAGGGCGGTAATGCTCAAGGATATTGCCGAAGTCTACTGTCAGGGCGACAAGCAACTTAATATAGGCGAGATAATAGTTTTCAATGTGCCGCAGGACAGTGCCGGGAAGGAGTATCTGATATCGGCCGTGGACATAGTAAGGGCCGTTGGACAAAAGCTGCCCAATGCAACGATAAACAATCTGGGCGAGATGGACACGGTGATAGAATACGCTCCTTATCCCCTAAAGCGAAATAAGGCTGTTGACGCCTTTAAAATCGCCTTTGTGTGCGTAGTCCTTTTTGCCGGAGCGATGACGGCTATAATGAGCTTTCATTCCGACGCGCAGATGCCGGTCATATTCCAGAATATGTACAGAATGTTTTTCGGAATAGAGGCGACCAAGCCATACATTATATACATTCCCTACAGTATCGGTCTGGGAGTGGGAATAATCGTGTTCTTCAACCATTTCGGCGGCAAATACATGACCAATGACCCGACGCCGATAGAGGTGCAGATGACGACCTATGAGAAGGAGTCAAACGACAGCATAATAGATAATCTGAACAGGGAGAAGCAAAATGGTAATTCTTAAATATTCAGCGCTGATATTGTTTGGGATAGGGTCAGGCACGGTAATATCAGCCGGTGTATTCGCGCTTATAGCAACGATAGGGATCGTGCCGAGAATGGCGGAAAAGACCGGAACAGTCCATAAAATACCGCTCTATGAGGACGCTATAACCGTCGGAGGAATCTTAGGGACATTGGCGATGTTTTTAAATTTCTCGCTCCCTGTTGGGAAAACGGGAGCGGTGATATTCGGACTTTGCGCGGGAGTTTTCTATGGGGAGCTGGCGGTCTCGCTGGCGGAGGTGCTCAATGTGTTTCCGATATTCATGCGCCGTTTCAGGCTGAAAATGGGACTGGCATATTTTATACCCGCGCTGGCGATGGGAAAATGCGTCGGCTCACTGCTGTATTTTTTAGTAACAGGGTTTTATTCTTCATTTTAAGGAGGAGCTAAATTGGATAGTTATAAAAAGCAATACGAGAAGCGGAAGGAATATGACAGCATGGTAAAGAGAGCCTCGCCTGACAGTCCGATATTTATGGACTGCGTAAAGGCCTTTGTGACAGGCGGACTTATATGTGTGTTCGGACAGATGCTGAGGAATTATTTTTCGTCAGCCGGACTTTCGCAGGACGATACTGGACTGGCGGTTTCGCTGATATTGATAGGCATCACGGTGCTTTTTACAGGCTTTGGCTGGTTCGGAAAAATCGGCAAATTCTGCGGCGCCGGAACGGTAGTGCCCATAACCGGCTTTGCCAATTCCGTAGCGTCGCCGGCCATTGAGTTTAAGAAGGAAGGCTGGGTATTCGGATTAGGCGCCAAAATGTTCCAGGTGGCGGGACCGGTAATAGTCTACGGCACGGTGACGTCATTTGCCGTAGGGATCATTTATTATATAGCGGGGTTGGTGAAATAATGGCGAAAAGGATAGGAAAGCATACGGCTGTGCTGGACGAGCCGGTTTATATAATCTCGGCGGCGTCAACGGCGGGAAAGAAGGAGGGCGAAGGTCCGCTGGGAAAACTGTTTGATAAGGTGCTTGAGGACGATATGTATGGCGAAAAGTCGTGGGAAATGGCCGAAAGCAAAATGGTAAAGGATAACTTTGCTATGGCGCTCCAAAAATCCGGCCTTGAAAAAACAGACCTTTGCATATCGGGCGACCTGCTGAATCAGGACAGCGCCTCGACCTTTGGCGTGAGGGACATGGAAACGCCGTTTTTAGGAATATACGGTGCCTGCTCAACTATGGGCGAGGCGATGGGAATGGGAGCGGCCTTTATAGACGGCGGATTTGCCGAGACGGTGCTTGCTGGAGCGTCCAGCCATTTCTGCGCGGCTGAAAAACAGTACAGGGCGCCGCTTGGTATGGGAAATCAAAGACCCCAGACAAGCACGTGGACGGTCACGGGCGACGGCGCCGTTGTGTTGAGTAAAAAGGAGAAGATCGGAACGCCTGTCATAACCGAGGTACTGACGGGGGAGGTGGTCGATATGGGCATCAAGGACGCCAACAACATGGGAGCGGCAATGGCTCCGGCCGCTGCCGGGCTTATGATGTCATATTTCAGGGAGACGGGAAGATATCCGGAATATTTTGACCTGATAGCGACAGGGGATCTGGGCTATGTAGGCAGGACTCTCGTTGTGGAGCTGTTGGCGGCCGAGGGATATTTTATGGACGACAGGTATACGGACTGCGGCATAGAGATATTTGACAGGGAAAGACAGGATACGCACAGCGGTGGAAGCGGCTGCGCCTGCTCGGCCCTGGTATTCACCTCTAAATTCTATAAAATGCTCTGTGAGGGAAAAATAAAGAGAATGCTTTTCATGCCGACGGGAGCGCTTATGAGCCCGACCACAAGCCAGCAGGGCGAGAGCATTCCCTCGATAGCTCACGGCGTAGTGATAGAAAGCAGGTGATAAAATGGACTTATTCAAGGATATTTTCAACGCTTTTTGGGTAGGCGGCGTCATATGCGTCATAGGCCAGATATTGATAGACAAGACAAAGATGCAGCCGGGAAGAATACTTGTTTTATATGTATGCCTTGGCTGTGTACTGGGCGCGACAGGGGTGTATAAGCCGATAGTTGACTACGCCGGAGCCGGTGCGACAGTGCCGCTGACAGGCTTTGGATACAACCTGGCAAAGGGAGTAATGGAGGAGATAGACTCATCAGGATTTTTGGGCATATTCACGGGCGGCCTTAAGGCCGCGGCCGGAGGAATCTCCGCCGCTGTTGTATTTTCGTGGATAGCCGCGGTAATATTTGAACCGAAAAGCAAGTAAAATAAGAGCCATGCCTTTGACGGTCAGGGCCATAAGAAAAAAGCAACGAATGTTAAGACGGTTAACATTCATTGCTTTTATAAACGGTTATGACATACTCCGTCAGCGTTTGACCCCTTAAGTCAAATGCCTTAGGCATGGTTCTATATTATTTCTCTATATTGTCCTCAACTTCATCAGCCGTTGTAGTTTCAGCAGGCTTTTCCTCTTTCTTTTTCTTTCTTCCGAAAAGACCTGTCTTTTCCTCCTCTACAGGCTCAGGCACCTTATTTGTCAGGTTAGGCTCCTTAACACAAGCGACCTCTCCCTTGATAACGGGAACCCTGATGCCCTTATTCATACCGAACTCGATGATATAGCACTCAGCAGTAACGTCTACGACCTTACCGTACATACCTGTGTTGCAAAGCACTGAATCGCCCGGTTTGATCTTGCTTCGCATTTCTTCAAGCTCCTTCTGTCTCTTTTTCTGAGGCCTGATGGACATGAAGTACATTGCGACAAATATAACAACGATATAGATCAGGATCCATGACATACCAAGTCCGCCGCCCGATGAGGTGGAAGCTTGTGTTGTTGATGAAGCTGCGGCTCCGTCACCCGAACTTACGACTGTATTGACTTCAGCAAGAAAATAATTAAGCATTTTGTTCTCTCCTTTGATTTAAAAACTTGCTTTCGGGCTTGCCCGAATAAAAACCTAAATACAATTATATTAAAATTTGAAGATATAGTCAAGCTAATAACAATTTTCTAATGTCATTTTATACATTATTTATTTTCTTTAAATCCGTCAAGCTTTGCCTTCTTATAGCTTTCGAACCTGTCCTCGTCAAGGGCGAGACGTATTTCTTCCATCATCGTGTTGAAGAAATAGAGGTTGTGCATTACGCAAAGGCGCATAGCGAGCATTTCCTTCGCCTTGAACAAATGACGTATATAAGCTTTTGTATAGCGTCTGCAAACAGGGCAGTCGCAGGTATTGTCAATTGGCGTATCGTCCAGCTCGTATTTGGCGTTCAAAAGGTTGAGCTTGCCCTTATTTGTGTATACATGGGCATGTCGGCCGTTTCTTGCCGGAAGAACGCAGTCAAAGAAGTCTATGCCCCTCTCAACGCTTTCCAGAATGTTTTCAGGGGTGCCGACTCCCATTAGATATGTCGGCTTATTCTGCGGAAGATAGGGCACTACTTCCTCGAGAATATGATACATCTCAGCGTGAGTCTCACCGACCGCCAGTCCGCCGACGGCGTAACCGTCCAGATCCAGCTCGGAAATACGCTTGGCGTGTTCTATTCTTATATCCTCATAGATCGCGCCCTGGTTTATGCCAAAAAGCATTTGCTTTTTGTTGATCGTGTCGTCCAGCGAGTTAAGTCTGTCCATCTCGGCCTTACAGCGGTAAAGCCAGCGGGTCGTGCGCTCGACCGAATTCTGAACATAGCTCCTGTCGGCAAGGGCGGGAGAACACTCGTCAAAGGCCATAGCTATGGTCGAGGCAAGGTTAGACTGTATCCTCATACTTTCCTCGGGACCGATGAACAGCTTTCTGCCGTCAATATGGGAGTTGAAATAAACGCCCTCCTCCTTGATCTTTCTCAGTGACGCAAGTGAAAACACCTGAAATCCGCCGCTGTCCGTCAATATAGGCTTGTCCCACACCATG
>CAZBNY010000158.1:0-4580 GCA_964493235.1 uncultured Lachnospiraceae bacterium | reverse complement strand
CCCCGCCAGCCTTCCGCAAAAAAAGAATATCGTCAGGAACACGGCGCATACATATACCGACGCAAGCCTTCTGCCGTCCCTTATGGAGGAGATAGCCCTGTCCGCCTTTCCCGCGCCCAGATTCTGCGCTGAAAATGAGGCTACCGCGTCGTTTACCGCCGAGCATGGAAGTATGGCGAAGCTGTCCAGCTTAACGGCAATGCCGTAGGCCGCCGCCGATGACAGTCCGAAGGAATTGGCCATTCCCGTCATACATAGATTGCTGAAATGTACGCTTACCTGCTGTCCGGCGCTTGGCAAACCGTTTGATATCAGCTCAAAGGCTATGTTTTTATCAAAGCACAGATCCCTCGGTGAGAATGTGACGACGTGCTTTCTCCGCCTGAAATACATTATACCCATTATGAACGAAAGTCCCTGGGATATGACCGTGGCAAAGGCCGCTCCCGCAACGTCGATCTTCATTATGCCCATAAAAACGTAATCTAATATTATGTTCACTATAGTCGCCGCAAGCACAAAGTACATGGAGCTTCTGGAATCCCCGAATCCCCTCTGAAGGGCGCATATCAGGTTATAACCGATAGTGAATATCATTCCGCAGAATATTATCCGCAGATATTTTTCCGCATAAGGAAAGGCCTGCTCCGGCGTGGAAATCAGCCTAAGTATAGTCGGCGTAAACAAAAATCCGAATATCGATATTATCACCGCCGATGTCATAAAAAGCGTTATCGCTGTATTGGCGGCCTTTTTCAGCACCTCGTCCCGTCCGTGGGCAAGATATTTCGCTATCACGACGCTTACTCCCACTCCGAAGCCCGAGACAAACATCAGCATCACGTTTATTACCGGGCCGCTGACGGACACGCCGGTCATTCCCTCTGTGCCCATAAATTTTCCTGTAAAATACATATCCACGGCGTTATAAAGCGCCTGCATTATATTTGAGATAATAAGCGGAAAGGCAAACGCGAGCAGATGCTTATGAATGCTTCCCTCTGTCAGATCCTTAGATAAAGCCAATTGAACTTCCCCCTAATTGAAAGCCATTACATTTTATTATATAACTTCCTTATTGCTTAATCAACCATAAAAACTTATACCCTTATTAAAAATCCAAACGACCCCTCGCCGCGCTTGACAAACGTATGTACGGACTATATTATAATTAAGTGAAAATTTAATTAAGCTGACACTTAATTATAAACCGTATTATACACAAAGGAGGCCAATATGGAAACATCAGAAGCTATCCATGCCATTTCAGAGCCGGCAAGGTTCAAAATACTTCAGCTTCTCCTCGAACATCCCTATTGCGTAAAGGCCCTCTCCAAAAAGCTGGGCATAAGCGAATCGGCTGTTTCCCAGCACATGAAGCTGCTCAAAAGCTATAAAATAGTTTACAGCGAGAAAAGAGGCTACCAGACCCACTATATCGTGGACACCGCCTTCGTCAGGGAGCTTGCGGACGCTTTCTCGGTACTTTTTTCCGCCGCGGACAGCGGCCTGCCCGACGAATGCTCCTGCGAATTTGTAACGGAATGCACTAAGAGGGAACCAAAAAGATCGGAGGCTGTTTAAATGGAAAACGACTATCTTGTGCGCAAAAAACCGATGAACGCCCTGATTATATTCGTTCTGCCTATCATTATAGGAAACCTGTTCCAACAGACCTATACAATGGCTGACTCCGCCATCGTAGGACGTTATGTAGGCGAGCAGGCACTTGCCGCCGTCGGCGCGTCCTATTCGCTGACAAATATATTCATATGGGTAGCCATAGGCGGCGGAATGGGAGCGTCGGTCATAGTCAGCAGATATTTCGGCGCTAAGAACTATCCTAAAATGAAGCTGGCCGTATACACCTCGCTTATTTCTTTTGTCGTAATAAGCATCATACTCGGAGCCGTGGGACTTTTATTCAGCAGGCGCATTATGATATGGCTTAACACTCCCGACGACGTCCTTGATTTGGCGGCCCAATATTTGGACATATATTTTATCGGACTGCCATTTCTTTTTATGTACAACATTCTCTCATCTATGTTCAACGCTCTCGGAAAGTCAAAAATACCCCTGTATTTTCTTATCTTTTCATCGGTGTTCAACATAATCCTTGATATCTATATGGTTACAAGGCTTAACATGGGAGTTGCCGGGGTCGCTTGGGCCACGCTTATAGCGCAGGGTATATCGGCTGTCCTCTCATTTATTGTTTTTCTGCGTATATTAAGCAGGCTTGAGGGAAAATCAGACGGACTTTTCAGTCCCGCGGAGCTTTCCGCAATGGCTAAGATAGCTCTGCCGTCAATTTTGCAGCAGTCCACGGTATCCATAGGGCTTATGCTTGTACAGTCCGTCGTCAACAGCTTCGGCTCTCAGGCTTTGGCCGGATTTTCGGCGGCCATGAGGATCGAGTCCATATGCGTCGTCCCCATGTCAAGCATAGGCAACGCCATGTCCTCCTATACCGCCCAGAACATCGGCGCCGGGGAAAACGGCAGGGTAGTCGAGGGCTATCACGCCGCAAACCGAATGGTAATATTTTTCGCCGTTATAATATGCGCGGTACTGGAATGCTTCAACCGTCCTATAATAGCTATGTTCTTAGGCGAAAACGGAACTCCCGTCGCCGTATCCACCGGACGGGGATATCTCATATATATGGGCTGGTTCTTCTGCCTTATCGGCTTCAAAATGGCCGTTGACGGCCTACTGAGGGGCGCAGGCGATATGAAGCGTTTCACCGTCGCCAACTTTGTCAACCTTACTATACGTGTCGTGCTGGCTGTCACCCTTGCGCCGAGGTTCGGAATAGCTATGGTATGGGTCGCCGTCCCCATTGGCTGGCTTGCTAACTGGGCCATATCCTTCTCTGAATACAAAACAGGCAAATGGCGTCTCATATATAAGTCCAAGAATGCCTGACACCTCATTGCCATACGATTAATTTTATAGTACTATGGAGTTGAAAGGAGAATACATATGGAAAATATAAGCAAATTCTGTACCTGTGATAATTTAAAGTGTCCCATGCATCCGACAAATCACGATAAGGGCTGTTCGCCCTGCATGGAGAAAAATCTGAGAAACGGTGTGATCCCCGACTGCTTCTTCAACCTGATAGGCGGACACGAGGAGGGCACAGGCTTTAAAATAAAGGATTTTGCCGAGACCGTGATGAAAAGAGAGGCTTAAAACCGGGGACTGCCCTTGACATATTGAGAGGTATCGCTTACGGCGGCCGGTTCATCCGGCCGGCCGTATTCGTGTTTTTCTTTGCCTGAGATATCATCGGCCATATCAAAAAGGAAAAGCCAAATAACGTCAAGCCGATAATTGCCGCGGCAGCATTGTATTTCATAGTTCTGTGCTGTATGCCCCGGTCCTGATGAACCTTGTGAAGGACGTTAGACTTTAAGGGTATCGAAAAATTCCGAGTCAAAACCAGGATCCTGACGAGTATAAGCAGAAATCCGAACCTTTTCCGATAAGGCGTTTGGCTTAGGGTTTTTAGGTCAAACGCCGGCGGAGTCTCATAGAAACCGTTTATAGAAAGCAACGACTGTTTGCAATTCAGGCATTAGCTGCGTTTTCTTATGACACCGGCCATTGCTTGAGTCAGCTTTATCTGCGGTCCGCACGGTGACTAAGGCTCTATATCGTCTGTCAGCCTCCCAGTGTGATCTCCTGTCTGTTGTACCAGCTCAACGCCTCGTCAATATGCCGCGGCTTAAAGTCCGGCCAGTAATCGTCTATAAAATAAAAATCCGAGTAGACCGACTGTACGGGGAGAAATCCCGACAGGCGCTTTCTTCCGCCCCATCTGATAAGCAGATCGACCCTTGACACGTCGGCTGAACGGAGCGTTCCCGGCGTTTCCTTTCCATATCCCAGATCCCATTCCCAGCTGTAATTAACTAAAAAATTCACTCTTGTTCCGCCTTTTCCAAAGGTCTTTCTTGTGGTGTAGGGCAAAAGCTCCCTCGGGAACATATCCGACCCTGTGTTGCCCAGCACAAGAAGTTCGGCGTCCTCCCCTGTCAGCATCTCCACCGCGTCCACGCAAGCCTTTGTAAACGCCAGCCTCTGATCTCTCGGCCTTTTGGTATTGTCAACCGTGAAGCCGTAATAGGTTATTTCCTCCACTCCTGTGTCCCGGCATTTTTTAAACAGCTCAAGTCCCGGCTCAAGACCGCTTTTATAGCCTTCTCTTTTTTCCATGCCATGCCCAACCGCCCAGCGCCGGTTCCCGTCCGGTATAACTCCTATATGCTTAGGTATTCTCATAGCTCATTCCTCCTTACAGGATATAATTCCCATAAAAAGCCATGATTATTCCGCGTACTTCTCATATATGGTTTTAAACAGCATACACTTCTCATAGTTTCCTGTACAAAATCCCCTCATATGCAGCATCTTGTATCTTTTATTCGTAAAGCTTAAAACCAACCTGCTTTCCCCGGATATTCCCTCGCAGCTTATTCTGCTCGGTCTTTCCGTATCAGCTATATAAAACGGACACAGCACGTCCGCCTGAGTATATGTAGACATAATTATTCCTCCTTATAACACAG
>CAZBNY010000157.1:0-4705 GCA_964493235.1 uncultured Lachnospiraceae bacterium | reverse complement strand
AAATTCCGGAGGCCGTTTGGAGAATCAAGAACAATTTATTCGGATTTTGTATACCAGCTATACTTTCATAGCATTGGACTTATAAAAAAACAAATGGTAGACTTCAGATATAAAAAATTTAAAGGGAGGTCTGCCAAATGAAAACATTGCTGCTGACGAAAGAGGAAGTGAGCGGTCTTATAAGCATTGAGGACGCCATAGAGGCCGTTGAGGAGGGGTACAGAGCCTTTAACAGCCAAAGGGTAATACAGCCTGATTATATAGGCATAGCTATTCCGAATACGAGCGGAGAGATAGACTTCAAGGGCGGTTATAACATGGACAATGGAATGGTGTCGATGAAGGTATCATCAGGCGGGTTTGATCAAAATCCGGAAAGGTTTGGCCTGCCGAAGGGAATGGGAGAGGTGATGCTCTTTGACGCCGAAAGTTGCGCCCTGCTTTGCATAATGGACGGAACGCTGATAACAGGATATAGGACAGGAGCAGCGGGAGCGGTCTCCGTAAAGCTGCTTGCCAGAAAAAATTCCGAGATCATCGCCTCGATAGGCACGGGAAATCAGGCAAGAATGCAGATCAGAGCCATAAGCAGAATAATGGATATTAAAAAAATATACGCCTGGGATAAATATGAGACCGCGGCGGAGAGCTTCAAAAAAGACATAGAGGCCGAACTGAACATACCTGTCACCGTTGCCACGACTAAACGGGAGGCCGTGGAACAGTGCGATATACTCGTGACAACGACCAGAGGAAAGGGAACGGTTGTAGAGAGCCAATGGATAAAGCGAGGGACCCACATAATCGCTGTCGGTACAGACCAGAAGGGAAAGCAGGAGCTTGACCCCAACATATATTCAGGGGCTAAGGTTGTCAACGATTCGATAGAGCAATGCGTTGAAAAGGGAGAGACCCAGCACGCTGTAAGACTTGGAATTATAAGCAGAAATGAAATTTATGCGGAAATAGGGGAGATCCTGCTTGGAGCCAAGCAGGGCAGAGAGAACGATGAGGAAATAACGATTTTTGATACGACGGGAATGGCGGTCCAGGACAATGCGACGGCCTTCAAAATTTATAAAAGAGCCGTAGAAAATAATATTGGAACATATTTTGAGTTTTTCAAATGATTTGAGAAAGGAAGAAACAAATGAGCGAATATCCAGTTTTAAATGACATAATAGCGGCTAAAGAGCGAATAAGTCCGTACATACACCGCACACCGATATTAAGATGCGAAAAGATGGAAAGCAAATTCGGCTGTGAGATCTACTTTAAGCCGGAAACACTCCAGATCACAGGCGCCTTTAAGATCAGAGGGGCGCTGAACAAGGCCCTTTCCATTCCGCCGGAGGTCAGAAAAAACGGACTGATAGCCACGTCGTCGGGGAACCACGCGCAGGGACTTGCCTACGCCGCCAAAATGCTGGGCGTGAAGGCGATAATAGTGCTTCCGGCGGACGCTCCGAAGATAAAAATAGAAAATACCAGAGCCTTGGGAGCCGAGGCCATATTATACGACGGAAATACGGCCGCGAGGTGGAAATATGTATATGAGCTTGCCGAAAAGACAGGCTATATACCGGTACACGCATTTGAGGATCCGACGGTCATGGCCGGACAGGGAACGATAGGACTTGAGATACTGGAGGACCTGAAAGACGTGGACACGGTGATAGTGCCTATGGGCGGAGGCGGACTGATCTCAGGTATCTCGACCGCCATCAAGGAAATGAGACCCTCCGTGCGTGTGATAGGCGCGGAGCCGGAAATGACACAGAAATATTATGTGAGCCGCCAAAAAGGAGAGTATACGGTGCTTCCCGACGCATATACAGTCGCGGACGGATTGAGACTGAGCGTCCCGGGAAGAAATCCATATCCTATAATTGAGCGATATGTCGATGAGATAATAACGGTGAGCGATGACAATATAAAAGAGGCCATGCGCATGATAGCAAGGGACGCCAAGCTCATTGTCGAACCGGCGTCGGCCATTTGTATCGGAACGCTGCTTGAGGGCAAGCTGAAGGTAAAAGAGGGCGAAAAGGTATGCTCGGTGCTTTCAGGTGGCAACTGGGATCTGGATATGCTGGCTGAGATATATAGGGAATGAGGTTTGTTATCTGACTGGAATTGAGTAAGGAAAGCGGTATGCCAACTATATAAATGAAATAAAAACAAGAGAAGAAGATTAAAATTCCGCCGAAGGCTTACTTTGGCGGAATTTTTATATTCGGATATAATCATGTTTATTTTTTAACTTTTATTTGCCTAAATCTACAAAAGATTGTATAATCTATATTATGGCTCTGCCGCAAATGCAGTGAAAGGGTTTTATTTATGAAAAAAGGCGCTATTTTTGATTTGGACGGAACACTTATTAATTCCATGAAGGTGTGGGAGAACGCCGATTACGCCCTGGCCGAGAAATACGGCTTTACACCCGACCGGGAATATTGGGACAGGGTGACTACGTGCTCATTTCTTGAGGGAGCCGCATATATTACAGAGAGATTTAATTTGGGCAAAACCGCTCAGGAAATAGCTGACGAGCTGTATGCCGTGGCCCTGGACTGCTATAAATATGAGATAGGGCTTAAGCCGGGCGCCGACCGGATCCTGAAAAAACTTAAGGCCGATGGCTTTAAAATAGCCATAGCGACATCAAATGTCGAGGAAATGACCTACGCGGTGCTGAAAGCCAATGGGATATTTGAATATTTTGACGCGTTTATATATTGTGACGCTGTCGGCAGGAATAAATCTTTTCCCGACGTGTATTTAGCCGCGGCGGAGAAGCTGGGTGTTGCCGCCGATGAGTGCTACGTCTTTGAGGACGTACCATACGCGCTTGACGGCGCCAAAAAGGCGGGAGCGGAAACCATAGGCGTATATGACGAATATTCCGCTGACAAAGAGGAACAAATGCGAGAAAAGGCCGACAGATACATAATGTCTTTGGAGGATTTTGAATACTGACTATTGCCAAATGATAGTTAATATGATATATTCCTTGTAGTAAATACAAATGTTTGCTGGTAATGAACGGGAGAATTTTTATGAAGGAAACTGAAAATTATTATATAATTGACAAAAGCGTGCTTCCGGAGGTTTTTATAAAGGTAATGGAAGTAAAAAACCTGCTTGAAAGCGGCAGGGAGAAAACGGTTCAGGACGCGGTGAATAAAGTCGGCATAAGCAGAAGCGCGTTTTATAAATACAGGGACGCCATTTTTCCGCTTTACGAGCATTCAAGAGGAAAAAATGTTACGTTTTCGGCCAACGTGGACAACAGGGCCGGACTGCTTTCGACACTTCTTAACGCCATTGCTACCGCCGGGGCCAATATTTTGACAATAAACCAGACCATACCGATCAACGGTATTGCCAACGTTACCATAACCGTAGAGACACAGGAGATAAACACCGACATGGCGGAGTTCGTTGATAAAATGAGCAAGATCGACGGGATCAGAACACTTAAAATAATCGCAAGAGAATAAGACATAACGGAGGAAATCGAGATGTTACATATAAAGGTGCCGGCTACTTCTGCGAACATGGGACCTGGTTTTGACTGCGCCGGAATAGCACTGCAAATGTATAATGAGATTTGGGTCGAGAAAATTGATAGCGGAATAGAAATTTCATCCAAAAACAGGAAAATAATACCTACCGGAGAGGATAACTTAATATATAAGACTATAAAAGGATTTTTTGAGGAAGAAGGACTGGAGGTACCCGGCATACGCCTTGTTCAGGAGGACAATATACCTATGACAAGGGGACTTGGCAGCTCCGCGGCCTGTATTTCGTCGGGACTGCTTGCGGCCAACGCTCTTAGCGGTAAAAACTATCCCGTGGAGGAGCTGGCGCAAAGAGCGGCGAGGCTTGAGGGACACCCGGATAACTCAAATCCGGCGCTCATGGGCGGAATGATAATCAGCGCGATGTATGAGGGCGGAATGAAATATGTTAAGCTCAGTGTTCCAAAAAACCTTACCTTTGCCGTAATGATACCGGATTTTGCTCTTTCCACGGCGGAGTCAAGGGCGGCGCTTCCTTCCGGATACTCGAGAAAAGAGGCTGTTTTCAACGCCTCGAGAACTGGTCTTATGGTGGCCTCGATGATGACCGGAGAGCTTGACAATCTTCGGGTCGCTATGGACGACGCTATACATCAGCCGTTCAGGAAAAAGCTGATAAGGGGCTATGATGAAATATTCAGCGCCGCGGCTGAAAACGGCTCGAAGGCCGAATACTTAAGCGGAGCGGGCCCTGCTCTTATGGCTGTTATCACGGACGATGTGGCGGAGCGGTTCGAGAAAAATATGAGGCCGGTTCTTGAAGGGCTTCCTGATAAATGGGAGCTTAGACTGCTCAAGCCGGAAATGAATGGTGCGGTAATAGAAGAATTATAATCCAAGCTGGAGTGATTATTTTGCTGATAGTACAAAAATACGGCGGCTCGTCTGTCGCTGACAGGAACGGGCTGTTAAACGCCGCCTCGCGAGTAGCGGCCGAGTATAGAAAGGGAAACGCCCTGGTCGTTGTTGTGTCCGCTCAGGGCAATACGACAGATGAACTGATAAGGACATCCGCGGATATAAATCCGAACGCGTCGAAGCGTGAGATGGATATGATATTATCCACGGGGGAACAGCAGTCAGCGGCTCTCATGGCTATGGCCCTCGAGGGAATG
>CAZBNY010000156.1:0-4717 GCA_964493235.1 uncultured Lachnospiraceae bacterium | reverse complement strand
GGAATACACCCAGCAAAATGATTGTTTCTATTGTAAGTAAAATAGCTAAAATGTGTTTCTTCATTCATGAACTACTCCTGCTTTATCTCAAAAACGCGGTAACATTCCGATTTGTCACTCTCGCAATATAAAACAGTATACCTCTAACTTATGAACTTTTCAACCGCTGCGGCAGATTCTCGGCCAGCTTTCATCATCCTGCCACACACGGTCAAACCTTTGTCTCCCCGTCCTGCATCTCCTGCAAAGAGAACAGCGGCTTCCGCCCGATGAGATGGGAAAGGGGGGCATGTTCCGCTTTATCGCTGGCGGTAAAAAAGTAAAATAAATATATTGACTCTGACACGATGTCATGGCTTATGATGTCATTGAGCTCGAAAATACACATATATGTGAGGTAAAAAATAATGCTGAAAATAGGAGATTTTTCAAAGCTGACAAGGATCAGCATAAGAATGCTCAGACATTATGAGTCTATGGGACTGTTAAAGCCGGTAAAGGTGGACCCCTTCACAGGCTACCGCTATTACGCGGCGAGCCAGCTTGCCGACGCCAACCGTATCACGGCTTTAAGAAGCATGGGGTTCAAACTGGCGGAAACGGCGGATATACTTTCGCGGTACGGCGACAGGGAGGCTCTGGCGGTGTTCCTGGAGGATAAATACAAAGAGGTGCTTGAGCAAAGGCAGGAAATGAACCGCCGTCTTATGCTGATCGAGACAACGATCGAAAGGATAAGAAAGGACGGAAACAGTATGAATTATAATGTAACGGTAAAAAGCTTTGACGAGAGGTACGCGGCAAGCGTAAGACAGATCATACCCTCATATTGGGACGAGGGCAGACTTTGGAGCATACTTAAGAGTGAGGCGGAGGGATCGAATATACAGTTTGCCTCTCCCTTTATAGCATACGGAGTGTACTATGATGAAGGGTTTAAGGAGACAGATGTAGATGTGGAAATTCAGGCCAATGTTAAGGGAAATTACAATGATACTGAGCATATAAAGTTTAAAACAATTCCGGCTGTGGAGGCGGCCGCTACAATTTTTAAAGGCGGCTATGAGAACATTACCGAGGCCTATGAGGCGCTCGCCAACTGGATAGAGGACAACGGCTACAGCATATGCGGAAATATGTTCAACATATATTATGTAAGCCCGGGAATGACGAATGACCCGTCCGAGTATGTGACTGAGGTCTGCTGCCCCGTGAAGAAGTAAGACAAACGCCGTTAGGCGTGCTTTAGGAAACATTTATAAAGGGACAAGGAAAGCTTATCAAGCCTTCATTGTCCCTTTTTTATGAGTTTATCAATCCCTGAACACAAGCAGCTTTGACGGAGGTATATCCAGAACTGTCGATATATTGAACAGAAGGTCTAAGGAAATCGGTCGGCATATATTCGGGGCCTCAATAGCGCCCATATGCTGACGGCTTATACCGACACGTTCGGCGAGCTGTTCCTGTGTCAGACCGGCGTGCTTGCGGTAATATGCGATATTATATCCCAATTCAATAAATTTTTGTCTGTTATCAAACTCCGGAATCTTATTTTCCGACACAAAGCTCACCTCCACTATTATTCTATGCTGATTGCGAATTTTTTGAAATTAGATGAAATCAAACTGTTGATATTTGGCAAATAACAAATTATAATAGAAAAAGAAAGATTGACGCTTTCTAATTCACAAAACGGAGGAGAGTATTATGAGAAAAAGAATATGGGCAATTCTGGTGTCTGTCTGCCTGCTGATAGGTATATTGCCTGTGACGGCGATGGCGGATGAAACGGGATATAATGCTTATGAGGCATTTAAGACAGCGATGGCGGAAAGCTCAAGCGATGCCGTTTCTACAAGCAGCTTTAATTTTACGTGGCCTACTGCTGAGGATACGATAGATATAGCCAGGCCGATCAATTTAGACTGTGACTGGACAATACCCAGCAATATAACGCTGAACTTTAAAAGCGTCTCGAGCAGTCAGGGAACGATCAGCACATATAGTACAAATTATACATTAATAGTTAAGGGAACTATAAAAACCGAAGTAGATAATCCGCTGAGATGCAGCGTTACAATAAATAACGGAGGAAATATAACAGGCACTTCCGTTCGTGGAATGGCGATAGGACAGGGATACACATGGAATATCGAAAATGGCGGAACACTATCGGCTAATACCATACTTCTTGGCACTCTTAGCGGAGACGGCACTGTCAGCGGAGATATAGACGTAAGAGGAGGTTACAGTGGAATAAATTCTGATGCCAAATTATCAGGCAATCTTACAATAACAGGCGGTATAACGGTCGGCTATTATGGAACAAGTACGTATACGGACCTGCTTACAATAACTGAAGGAAGCAAGATCAAATTCAGTCCGGAAGGATATAAATTTATTGCTGTTTGTAAAAATGCGACACTGGCAATAAACGGTGAATTGGAGATAAGCGGCAGCAATGACAACGGATTGTATTTAAACAATGGCGGAAAGCTTAAAATGAACGGTGGAGTGCTGACAATGAATAAGCCATGCAAGATAGGCGGAGAACTTAGTTATTCCGATAATGAGGTTTTACGAGTTGAAACCCCGTATATAACAGGCAGCGGCACTATTAAATTTTCAGGAGAAAGTTCTTACTACGGTTTGTTATACTTCAAGCCTGAAGATGCTAAGGATTGGCTGTATCCAGACGCATATAACTACATTGAAAACGGTATAAATGTTGAGTATAACTGGACAAACGATGGACATACTCACACATGGAGCGAATGGACTGTAACAAAAGAGCCTACGGAAACGGAAAGCGGAGAAAAGACACGTAAATGTACAACCTGTGAAGAGACACAGACTATTATAATCCAGGCGCTCGGAAACTCAAGCAGCGGTGACGATAATAAAGATGACGACGACGGAGATGACATACAGACAAGCACATCGAGCGGTTCATCACATTCTCTCACACAGAAGAAGAGCGGAACCGTTGATGTGGAAAATACGGTTAAGGGAACGGAAACGGCCGCGGAAACGCCTGTTTTCCTTGACGTATCCAAGTCCAACCCCAATTACGAGGCTATCATCTCAGCCTATGAGAAGGGTTATATGGCGGGAATAAGCGACGGAGTATTCGCTCCCGAGGGTACTCTCACAAGGGGTATGGCCGCGCGTATTCTTTGGAACATGGCGGGCAATCCCGAGCCGACAGGCGTCGCTCCTTTCCTTGACGTCACAAGCGGCGAGTGGTACTCAGACCCCATTGCATGGGCATATGAGCAGGGGATAATACTCGGCTATGACTCATCTACCTTCGGCCCCAATGATTTTGTGACAATAGAGCAGTTTGAGATTATGATAACAAAATACGGCGGAGGAGTACCCGAGGCATATACGGGAGTATCGCCGAACGCGACAAGAGGCTATATAGCCGGCAGAATATTTATATAATCATCGTTTTGTCAGAAGACGCTGAGCGTTCTGATAAAAAAACATAAAATCAATGAAGTCCTGAACGGCGGACGTGCGGCAATGGCCTGCGGTGCGCGCTGTTTAGGACTTTTGCGTTGTTTCGAATAAATTCGGAGAGATGCTTTTTTGAGGTCTGACTTCGCCGCTAATTATTTTCTCGGTATTGACTTAGTATTGCCTCTTTTGTAGAATATACCCAACAAAACAAGAAACATATGGAGGTAAAATAATATGGACGCAAATAAAAATCAGTTCAGCGGAAGTATGGATTATGTGGCTTCCGAGGACCTTATGAGAACTGTAAATATAGCTATTGCCCTTGAGAAGCCGCTTCTCATAAAGGGTGAGCCGGGCACAGGAAAAACAATGCTCGCCCAGTCGGTATCAAAGGCGCTTGGCAAGGACCTTATTATATGGAACATAAAATCCACTACAAAGGCGCAGGACGGACTGTATGTTTATGACGTTGTACAGAGACTTTACGACAGCCAGTTCGGCGGAGAGGGCGTTGACGATATAAAAAAATATGTCAAGCTAGGCAAAATAGGTGACGCCTTCAGCTCCGACGAGCAGGTGATACTGCTCATAGACGAGATAGACAAGGCCGATCTTGAATTCCCTAACGACCTGCTTTGGGAGCTGGATAAGATGGAGTTCTATATTCCCGAGACCGGTGAGACGATAAAGGCTAAAAAGCGCCCTATAGTCATAATCACCTCAAACGCTGAAAAGGAGCTGCCTGACGCGTTTTTAAGACGCTGCATCTTCCACTATATCGAGTTCCCTGATGAGGAGCTTATGAAGGAGATAATCAAGGTACACTATCCTGACCTTGAGAGAAATATAATAGATCAGACCATCGCGGCCTTCTACTATGTGAGAAGCCTTAGGGATATTCAGAAAAAGCCAAGCACCTCGGAAATAATCGACTGGATCCAGGCCCTTACGATCAGCGGTATACCCGTTGAAAGGATCACAAAGGAGATACCCTTTGCCGGTGTGATCTTGAAGAAAAATGAGGATCTGGACGCACTTGATAGAGCTAAAAGCAGAACGACATTCCCGTTTAAATAATTGGGGTGATGGAATATGTTTGATTCATTTTTATATCTGTTGCGGGCAAAGGGACTTAAGGTATCGCTTAACGAGTGGCTCGCGCTGACAGAGGCGCTGGATAAGGGACTTGCCTGCTCCGGTTTTACAAACTTTTATTATCTCTGCCGCTCTGTCCTGATAAAGAGCGAGA
>CAZBNY010000155.1:0-4748 GCA_964493235.1 uncultured Lachnospiraceae bacterium | reverse complement strand
AAAAGGCCGAGCAAAAGGCCGGGAACAGAAAACGGGATAATATGAACAAAAGACAGAGGTGATAGGAAATGACACTTTTGACAGATAACAGAACGGACTTTGAGCTGACGGAGGAAATGCAGGCGGTATTGGAAAATGTCTGCCTTGAAAGCCTTGAGTATGAGGAATTTGAGACGGACTGCGAGATAAGCCTTTCCATAGTTACCGATGAGGAGATACATAATATAAACAGGCAGTTCAGAGGGATAGACTCTCCGACGGACGTGCTGAGCTTTCCCCAGCTTACCTTTGAGGAGGGCGAGGAGGCCGATGTCAACGAAAACGGCGAGATAGTTCTGGGTGATATAATAATTTCCATAGACAGGGCAAAGGAGCAGGCCGAGGAATACGGTCACAGCCTTCGCAGAGAGCTGGCGTTTCTGACGGTGCACAGTATGCTGCACCTGATGGGCTATGACCATATGGAAAAGGACGAGGAAGAAGATATGTTCCGCAGACAGAGGGAAATACTTGAAAAAGCGGGCATACCAAGAGAATAGGCGGCAAAGGTTCGGAATAGGCGGTGTTTTTATGAAAAACTGGGAGACCCTTGAGGGAGCCTGCTATAGCTGCAAAAAATGCAGACTGTGGGAAACCCGGACAAATGTCGTTATCGGCGACGGAAACAAAGAGGCGGATATAATGTTCATAGGCGAGGGCCCGGGACAGCAGGAGGATTTGCAGGGTCTGCCCTTCGTAGGCCCTGCCGGACAGCTGTTGGACAAAATGCTTGCCGCTATAGATCTTGACAGGAGCAAGGTTTATATAGCCAATATAGTGAAATGCCGTCCGCCCGGGAACCGTGATCCCCATGAGGACGAGCAGGAGGCCTGCCTGAATTATCTGCGCTATCAGCTAATGCTTGTAAGGCCGAAGATAATCGTATGCTTAGGCAGAATAGCGGCGACGGCGATAATCGACAAGGACTTTAAAATAACAAGGGAGCATGGCCAATGGGTAGAGCGCAAGGGCTTTTGGATAATAGCTACATATCACCCGTCGGCCCTTTTGAGAGACGAGACAAAGAAGCGTCCGGCTTGGGAGGACTTTAAGCTGATAAAGGCCAAGCTTGACGAGCTTAACGGATAACGAAAGAACAGAGAGGTACAGATTTTGGCAGAAAAATTTTACAGCGGCTTTGTGTCGCTTGTCGGCAGACCAAACGTCGGCAAATCCACATTGATGAACAGACTTATCGGAGAAAAAATAGCGATCATTTCAAATAAGCCGCAGACAACGAGAAACAGAATACAAAGCATACTGACAAGGGACGACTTCCAGATAGTGTTCATTGATACGCCGGGCATACACAGGCCGAAACACAAGCTGGGCGAATACATGGTAAAAAGCGCCGAGACAACGCTCAACGAGGTGGACGCAGTGCTTATGCTCATAGAGCCGGCTGACAGGGTGCTGGAGGCGGACAGGCTTATTATAGAGAAATTCGCGAAGGTAAAATCTCCGGTGATACTTGTAATAAACAAGGTGGATACGACCGACAAGGAGCGTATTTTTAAGGTCATAGACAATTACAGAAAGCTCTATGACTTCGCTGAGATCGTGCCTATCAGCGCCTTGGAGGGAACTAATACCGACGAGCTTTTGAGTGTGATAAGAAAATATCTTCCCGAGGGGCCGCAGTATTTTCCTTCTGATATGATAACCGACCAGCCCGAGAGACAGATAGCGGCAGAGATAATCAGGGAAAAGGCGCTGAGACTATTGCAGGAGGAAATACCCCACGGAATAGCCGTCGAGATATCCGAGATGAAAAAGCGATCTGATGGCAATTTGGTTGACGTCAGGGCGACGATCTACTGCGAGAAGGATTCCCATAAGGGAATAATAATCGGAAAGCACGGGGCGATGCTCAAAAAGATAGGAACGAACGCCAGAGAGGACATACAGAAGCTGCTCGGCTCGCCCATATATCTTGAGCTTTGGGTAAAGGTCAAGAAGGACTGGCGAGACAGCGATTTTTTGCTTAAGAATTTTGGATATGACGCAAGAAATATATGAGGAGGAATATAAATGGACTTGATATTTAGAAAAGTGGACGAAAACAACGACAGGGATATTAAAGAGTTCTGCGAAATAATGGACGCGCTGACGACACATGCCGAGGATATAGAGCTTCTGAAAGAGAAGATAGCAAATACAAACGCAGATGAAAATTCTTATCTTATGGTCGCGGAGGACAAGGAGACAGGCAGGCTCTGCGGATCGCTGTTCGCGATTATCATGGGCGATTTCTGCGCCGAGTGCAGACCGTTTATGCTGGTCGAGAATGTGGCGGTGCATAAGGACTTTCAGCGAAGAGGCATAGGGAAGGCAATGTTTGAGGAAATTGAAAAATGGGCAAAGGCGAGGAATGCTCACTACCTTATGCTGACATCAAGCATGAACAGGACTGATGCCCATGAATTTTACAGGTCGCTGGAATATACCGAGGTCAAAGGCTTTAAGAAGTATTTTGACTGACAGGCTGAGTTCTTTTGAGCGATTTTCTGTTAAGCTGTTCATGTTGTCCCTCCTGATAGGCTGGTAAATGTTTTTTCCAAATATAGCATGGCAAACCAGACGGTTCTATTACAAAAAGTCTTAATTTTATGGCGGCGGGCGGCATTTCTACCTGTGGTCGCGCAATTGCAAAGCGGGATATATAGAATAGGGCGGCCGAGTCTGATAAAGTGTGTGTATCAAATTTAAGGAGGATACACATTATGAGCTTATATGAAAAAATTTTAGCGCTGAGAAAGAGCAGAGAATTATCACAGGAGGAGCTTGCGGAAAAGCCGGACGTATCAAGACAGTCGGTGTAGAAATGAGAGACCGGACAGGCTGTACCGGAGCCGGATAAGATAGCGGCTGTAAGCAGGCTTTTTGACGTGACAACGGACTATCTCATGAAGGAGTCAGAGGCGGTCGAGCTTTCGCTGAAGGCCGATATGCTTGAGAAACAGCAGGAGCAGATGCTCATAAGGGAGAAAAGGAAGGACATCGCGGCGAAACGGGTTTTATATACTATAGTTATATATTTTATGTTTTTGGCGGTATATTTTATAAGCCGTTATTATTTTGAAATGCGGAATAAATCAGTCATTTTGGCTGAATTTCTTATCGCGACGGCCATAGCCGTATTTGTCTGCGTTAAGATGCGTAGACAGAAAAAACGGCTGAAAAATATTGGCTGAGCTAGAGATTTTTATACAGGATAGTCACATTCCTTCGGGGAAAAATAATACCGAAGGGGACGTGATGATATGGAACAGCTTTGGAAAGACTTTTTAAACAGCGGAGCGGTGGAGGACTATCTGAAATACCGCAGCGCCGCGAATTCCGATATAGACGCCGGAGATAATAAACAGACCGGAGGGACTGAAAAATGGTTTCTAAGGTAAACGGCATAGTGATAAAAGAAACCGATGCCGGAGAAAGCGGAAAAAGAATAGTTGTCATAACTAAGGAGCATGGAAAGATGCTCCTTTCGGCGCACGGCTCGAAAAACGCCAAGAGCGGGATAATGGCGGCGACGCAGCTTTTTTCCTGCTGCGAGTTTACTCTTTATGAGGGCAGAGGGTTTTACTCAGTGACCCAGGCCGACGTGATAGAGAGCTTTTACGGCATAAGGAATGACTTTGAACGGCTGGCCTACGGAGCGTACATACTGGAGCTGACCGACAGGGCGGCCTTTGAGGAGCTGGAAAACAACAGCGCTTTTGAGCTGCTGCTGAGAACACTTTTTGTGCTCGCGTCGGGAAAGCAGAAACCGAGACTGACCGCGGTCGTTTATATTATAAGGCTGCTTAAGGAATGCGGCTTTATGAGCGATACATACTGCGTTGAATGCGGGGAGAGGCTCGAGCAGTCGGCCTATTACGGAGAGACGACAGACGGGTTATTCTGCCATAAGCACGCCGAGGGAGCGGCTTATAAGCTGGGAAGCGGGGCGCTTATGGCGGTAAAGCATATATCAGAGAGCAAAATGCCGTCTCTGTTCAGCTTTTCCGTTTCGGAGGAGGTGCTGAGTGAGCTTTGGCTTTTTGCCGACGTTAACAGAAGGATATATCTCGGGGAGAAATATAAAACCCTGGATTATATAAACAATATGAAATTTGGATATTGACAACGACGGATTTATTTGCTAGATTATAAACTAATCAAATAAGCCGTAGTGATAAAGAAAAAGTAACCCGAGTTATCATTTCAAGAGAGACGGTGGACGCTGCGAACCGTCATTGAGCTTGGGCGAAAGGCGCTTTTGAACGGCACTTCACAGAGTGGGCTTTTGGCCAACAAGGGTGGAACCGCGGAGATCACAGACCTTCGTCCCTTATGGGACAAGGGTCTTTTTTATTTTAGCGGACAGAATTTTATTTATTTTGGAGGAATTGAAAATGGAAAAGACAATGGAAAAAATAGTCGCGCTCGCAAAGTCAAGAGGATTTGTATATCCGGGCAGCGAGATCTACGGCGGACTCGCGAACACATGGGATTACGGCCCCATTGGCGTTGAGCTTAAGAATAACATCAAAAAGGCCTGGTGGAAAAAATTTGTTCAGGACAACCGGTATAATGTAGGCCTTGACTGCGCTATCCTTATGAACCCTCAGACATGGGTCGCCAGCGGACATCTCGGCGGATTTTCGGATCCCCTTATGGACTGTAAGGACTGCCATGAAAGATTCCGTGCTGATAAAATTATAGAA
>CAZBNY010000154.1:0-4771 GCA_964493235.1 uncultured Lachnospiraceae bacterium | reverse complement strand
CTCGTCCGCCATAAAACAGCAGGCCCTACCGCCAAGCTCCTCCAGCACCCTTTTATTGATACCGGAAAGGGCCATGTTCGTGTCGGTAACTATGGTAGCCCCGTTTTTGAGGGCATCAAGCGCCTTCTCCACCGCCCCCTCGGAGAACACAAGGTTATCGGCATAGTCAAAGTCGGCGGTCGTGTGTATCACCCTTTTTATAATGTCCTTCTGCTCCGGCGGGAATGTCCTTCCTTTAAGTCGTTCCTCTATTATCTCAAAGCTTCTTTTCTCAATGGCCGCAGGCTCTGTAAACCTGGATCTGTCTATTATGCTTTTGACTTCTTCCATAGTGTACCCTTCCTCCTTTGGCCTTTTGACAACTATTATTCTCATCTTTAAGTCCCGAGCGGCCCTTATCTTTTCCTCAAAGCCGCCGGCCCTGCCCGAGCTTTTTGTCACAAGATACAGGCAGTCCTTAAAATCTCTCAAATTTTCCTCATATGAAAACGGGCCTCTGCCGCTGATAATGTCAGCAAAACCCAGCTTGCCGCACTTTTTTAGCGGTTCCTTAGCGTCCAGCACACGTATCCTTACCCTGTTTTGGTAGTCAGAAATGACGGTATATTTCTCCGCCTCCTTACTGCCCGTGCTTACGAAAATTTTGCCCTTTGTTCCGCTCAAAAGCCTTGCGGCCTCGTCCACGTCGTTGACGTATTCAGCGTCTATCCTGACCTCGTCCCTAAGAAGCCTTATGGCCTCCTTATTCAGCCGCTGACAGGCTTTTTTGATATTCTCCGTCGCCTCTTTGGCATACGGGTGGGTGGCGTCTATTATAAGGTCAAAGTCCCGCAGGGCCTCCGCCATGCCGTCCTCGTTCAGCCGTCCGACCCTTATATCCGCTTCCTTGGGCAAAAGCTCCGCCCCAAGAGGTGTGGCGGTAAAGGCCGTGAAGGCCATACCCTTTTCAGCCATATAGGCGCAAACGAGCCTGCCCTCTGTAGTTCCGGCAAATACAGCCGCTTTCATCAAACATCATATCCTCTCGGCGTAACGAGCCTGCCGTTTATGACCCTAGTCTGGCTGTTGCCGACAATGATAGTCGTAAACATATCGGCCTCAAGCGAGGCAAGCTCCTCAAGAGTACATATGCCGTACTCCTCGCCCTCTCTGCCTATATTTCTGACCCAGCCGCATTTGGTGTCGGCCGATTTATGCTCCAGCATATACTCGCAGGCCATTTTCAGATGGTCGGTTCGTTTACTGCTCCTCGGATTGTACAGGCAGATGACAAAGTCCGCCTCTGATGCCGCTCTTAGCCTTTTTACTATCTTTTCCCAGGGGGTCAGCAGGTCGCTCAGGCTGATAACGGCAAAATCGTGCATCAGCGGCGCCCCAAGGACTGCCGCCGCGCTTACGGCCGCCGTTATCCCCGGTATCACTTTTATCTCAAAGCCCGGACTTTCCCCCGCCAGCTCATATATAAGACCGGCCATGCCGTACACACCGGCATCGCCGCTTGATATGACGGAGACCGTCCTTCCCTCTCCGGCATATTCTATGGCCCTGATACAGCGCTCCTTTTCCTTAGTCATTCCCGAGGTGCATATCTCCTTGCCGCCTATCTCGTCCTTTATCAGCTCCACATACCTGTCGTAGCCTACTATAACGTCGCTTTCCCTGACGGCCTCAAGCGCCGCCTCTGTCATATGTATGGTATCCCCGGGGCCGCTCCCGATAATATAAAGCATTGTTTTTCTCCTTAATATCAATATTTCTGATACGGCCCGATTACCTCACCGTCTATGTCTACCCATCTCTTATAATATATGTATTCCTTGTTTTGTCTGAGCCTTATCTCTATGTCGTCGCAGGCTGCCGCCAGAGTAACGCCATTATTGATGGTCTTTTTGACAATAAGCCGGCCGCCGCCGGCGCAGGCCGCCCTCTCGCATACGTTGTCGGTGCCTACCGCCTGCTTTACAAATTCCGATTTGGTGAACTTTCCCTTGATCTTGTTCAGCTCCTCGGCGGTATATGTATCAAGAGAGACGTCCAGATAACCCATGAGCACATTGATACATGGCTCCTCTCTCTTTATATCAAGCGTAGCTATGTTTTTTACGGAATTCAGGCTAAGACCCGTCTGCTTGAACGCCTCCACAAGGCTTTCCGGTGCGGTATTCTTTTTGCTGCCGACGCCTATGCTCACGCATTTGGGCACAATGTTGAGCGTGTTTTTAAATGGCTTTTTCAGAAACGGCGAGATAGCTATGCCGTTTTCGAAGTTTCCGAACCGCACGTTGTCAGGCAGTCCGCCGCCCATTCTGAAATCGCATATCACACCGACCTTTTCACCTCTAAGAAGGGCCGCCGATATGTATTTGACATTTTCAACATTCTCGATTTGATAGCCGTTTTGCTTCGCCCAGCTATCCACCGCCCAGACATTATTGATGTCGGTCGCCGTAGTGATGACCGGAACAGCGTTCATAAGCTTGGACAGCCTGACCGCCAGCTCATTGGCCCCGCCGATATGCCCGCTCAATATGGGGATAACGAACCCTCCGTTCTCGTCGCAGACGATGACCGCCGGATCCACGGCCTTGTTCACAAGAAACGGAGCGACAAGCCTTACGGCTATGCCCGCCGCGCCAATGAATATCATGGCGTCATATTCCTCGAACATTCGGTTCATAAACGTGCTTATATTTTTTGAATCCTTGTAAGAATCGGCCGAAAGCTTTTTAGAAATAAACTCATTCAGATCGTCGCCTTTTTTAGTAAATGAAATCACCGCCGTCGTCATCTACAGTTTTCCCCCCCTTCTGTATTCATGGGCAAAGGAAGGATCATAAAGTTTTGAACGCTTTTCAGTCTCCTTCAAAAAGTCCCCCACTATTATTAAAGCTGTTTTATTTATGCCGTTTTCCTCGGCGCTTTTATGAAGCTCTCCGACGGTCGTGCGGACTATTTTCTCGTCCTCCCATGTCGCCTTATAGACGATGGCCGCCGGCGTATCCTCGCTGTAGCCGCCCTTAAGAAGGCTTTCGCTGACCCTTGTGGTCATTCCCGCCGAAAGGAAAATGACCATAGTAGTTTTATGAGAAGCAAGACTCTCTATGCTTTCCCCCGCCGGAACAGGTGTCCTGCCCTCGGCCCTTGTGATTATTACGCTCTGGCTGACCTCCGGCGGCGTAAATTCCGCCTTCAGAGCCGCCGCCGCTCCAAACATAGAGCTTACCCCCGGGCAGAACGAATACTCTATACCGGCCTTGTCCAGCTCTCTCATCTGCTCGCAAATCGCGCCGTATATCGACGGGTCTCCCGTTTGCAGGCGCACCGTTTTCAGTCCCTTTTCCTCGCTGTCGAGCATTACCTTGATTATTTCCTCCAGCGTCATTTTGGCGCTGTCATATATCACGCAGTCGTCAGGAGCGTATTCAAGCAGCTCCCTGTTCACAAGGGAGCCGGCATATATTATAACGTCAGCCGCCTCAAGCAGCCTCATTCCCCTTACTGTTATCAGGTCGGCCGCGCCCGGTCCGGCCCCTACAAAATTTATCATAACCTCACCCCCAAATCAGTACACGCTTTAAAAAATGAATTATTCGACATACAAAATATGCTCCTACCTTATTAGGCAGAAGCACAGATTTATACACTGATAAATACGGCCTCACTTTTCTCTGCCCAAAAGCGTGTACCACTGATGCCGTCGGCGATCTGGCTTATAAGCTAACGCTTAAACACAGTAATGGCTGTTGCGTCGGATTCTGACCGCGCTTCTCCGGTTCCCTCTAACGGTTAGGCATCAAAAAATAATTGTTTTGAATTAATTATATCAGTATGGCGGTCGTTGTCAAGAAATTCTGAAACGCCGTCACGTTCAGTTCTTTTATTTAAAACAGGCTGAGCCGGGCGGCTCTGTGAGGGCGGTATTCGTCCGGCCTCTCCCCTTTGAGCATGGACCGGGGAATGTCGTATGTAAATCTTGACTTATCCCCTCCCGCAAGCAGAAGCAGCTCGTCTCTCGCCCTTGTCATACCTACGTAAAAGAGCCGTCTTTCCTCGTCTATGGCGTCAAGCCGTTTGGATAAACAAATATGGCCTCCTCACAGTTTTCCGTGCGTCCGACAGCTATAAGCTCACTCTTTTTCAGCGTTCCGAACTCTTTAACGGAAATTTTCTCATTTTCATAAACTGCTGCGCAGTCCATACGGCTCTCCTCGGCAAGGAGCCATTTCCGTCTATCATAAAATACTCCGGGAAAATACTGAGTGCGTGATAATTTTCAGGAGCGACCCCGTCCTTTGGCGACGGTACAAGTTGGGCATTGGGAGCGCTTGTAAATCTATCCTCAGTAAAATCAGGCGGTGTAAACTTTCTCAGTGCAAAACTCATAATATGACATCCTTATAATAAAAAAGTGCCCTATCGATGCCTTCTAAGACCTACGGCATCGACCGAACACTAATGAATTTCCCGTCCGGTGACAAGAAATGTGCTGACTTCTCTATTTCAGGACAAATATACCTTATTTACGGCTGATTTTTCAATCGTTTTATTTATGCTTATATCCTGTATAAATTGTCATCGCAAGACATATGCAAAGGGCTATCGTCCAACGTTTGTGCTGTTTCATATTATCCACTCCTAACAGATTTTTTATAAACAAATTACCATTTGGGAGGAGAATTGTCAATATAATTTTATTCGATACTATTGCAAGGTGCTTTTTACACTCTACGAGGGGGGTGTGATAGTTTGCGGCCATAATGGTAGAGGGGCT
>CAZBNY010000153.1:0-4802 GCA_964493235.1 uncultured Lachnospiraceae bacterium | reverse complement strand
ACGCACAACGTCAAACATATTAGCATCTCTCATTCCCTCCGCAATGACGAGGGGACCTGATACCTTTACTACTGTACCTGTTTTCATTTTTTTCTTCAACCTCACTCTCAGTCATTAAACAGAATATCCACTCCGATCGCTCGTTTGCTGGATTCTCTGATTTCATTCATGCCAAGTCCCATGCTGCCGCCTATACCGGGAATAACGATAATAGCCGGTAGCGGATCGTCTTTATATCTCGCTATAAAGTCCTTTGCAAGAAGACTTGCCTGTTCGGTTATATATATGATAGCATAATCCTCTTCAACGAGCCTGTGGATAGTTTTCTTTATCTCGTCAGCCCCGTATGCAGGAAATGTATCTATACCAAGAGCGAGGAAGCCCATAATACTGTCCTTGTCGCCTATTATTCCTACCTTAGACATACGCATCCCTCACCCTTTCCTTGATTGTCTCTGCGTCAATGTTATTGAGCTTGCAGGTCATTATTATCCTTACACACTTTATTTCGGTTTCCTTGCCGAGTATATAGCCTACGATAGGCTCAGGCGTAAGCGACTTATACTTGGCGTCCTTAGCGTAGGACATAAGATAGTCGTCACAATTCTTCTCAAACTTAGTGAAGCTTGTGGTCATACATTCGTCACATACCTGTCTGTAGCCGGTATCCGAAAGGACCGCCGCGGGGTTATCGCTCTCAAACGCCTTCCTGAACACGTCTGGACCGATGCTTCCGCCGGAAACATATGCCTCCTCAAAGAGCTTATAGCTCTTGCCCAGACGCTTTACCCTCACAAAGGTCTTGATATTGGTAACGTCCGCCAGACGGGCAACATAACCCTTTACATACTCGTTTTTTGTTCTGTCAGCAGCCTTCGTCATTGTATCAAAACAGGCCCTGTCAAGTATAATATCGATATACCTTCCGTCCTTTGTCCTGGCATAGGCTTCCATAGCGTCGTTTACGGCCCTGCCGTCTATTTCCGTCATGTCGCCGAACTTTCTTTCGGCAAAGGCGGCCTTAAGTCTCTCAAGCGGGATAGTTCCGCCGTCAATGAGGTAGGCTTCCCCGTTTATGCCCGAAAGCTCCTGCTTTATAAGTACTTTTATGTTATGATAATCGTTCTTGTAAAGGAAAATATCCACAAGCTTTTCATCGGGAGTAAGCCCCGCCAGCGACCTGTACATATCGGTAAGCTGTGCCGAGAGGAGCTTCTCAAAGTCGTGTATCTCGCTTACGGGAAGATCTCCGTATCCATTTTCCGTAAGGACTCTGAGCGCCTCCTCCGCAGTGGCGGCATCCGCCATGTGCAGAAGCTGATCCTTTGATATAAGGTTATTTTCCTTAGAACGCACTACCGCAACAGCGAAAGGGTAGATTTTGTTTTTTGACATCTATACCCCTCCTTACTCAAAAAGAATTTTTGCCGCGATCTGCTGTATCTCTTCTTTTTCAATTGCTATTATCGAGCCAAAGGAATAGTTGTATTCTATATCGCCGTTTTTGATTATCAGTCCGCCGTTGATATCGGCTGTCTTATCTGAAAGAGCAAAGCCCTTCGCGGCGACAACGTCCGCAAGCCTTGTCCTGTCCCTGTCAGACACGATCACCTCAGTACCGAGACGCTTATCCATATTGTCAAGCATTCTGCCAATGACCTCGGCATACTCGGCATCAGGAAGGTCAACAAGTCTGGCCTCGGCCTCCTTTATTACCTCCTCCAGCATTTCCTGCTTTGCCGCAAGGACTGCCTTTTTAGCGTCCATTTCAGCGCCTGATATCTGTTTAGCCGCAACCTTTTCCTTTTCCTCGGCAACAATTTTATCGTTTTTCGCTTTCTCCTTAGCAGCCTTATCCTCCGCCGCGCTTATGACTGTGTCGGCGGCCTCCTTTGCCTCTGACATTATCTTCTTAACTGCCTCATCAGCATCGGCTATTATTTTGTCAATAATAATTCTGCCATCATTCATAGGAGTATCCTCCTTTTCTTCTATAAATTATAACTGGATGCTGTTGATCATAAGGAATGAAACAAGGAGCGCGAGAACCGCGTATGTCTCAACCATAGCCGCAAAAAGCATACCCTTTGAAAGCTCGTTGGGCTTTTTGCCTACGAGCATGATGCCTGAAGCGGCAGCTCTGCCCTGATAAATAGCCGATACAAGACCAACGATACCCATAGGGATAGACGCCGCGAAAATCGACGCGCCCTGAGCTACTGTAAGGTCAACAACTCCGTCTCCGCCAAGAAGGCCGATCTTGACCATTATGATGAAGGCGATAAGAAGTCCGTAAATACCCTGTGTACCGGGAAGTACCTGGAGCACGAGTACCTTACTGAATTTGCTGGGATCCTCCGAAACAACTCCGGCTGCCGCCTGACCGGCGATACCTACGCCGACAGCACTTCCTATACCCGCAAGTCCTGCTGCTGTCGCAGCGCCTAAACAAGCTAATACTATACCGCTTAATAATCCTGACATAATTAATGTTCCTCCTTATTAATGATCTTAACAAATTTTGTATTTTCGGTCAGAGGTTCAAAGGTCTTACCTCCGCCCGTATAGAATTTTCCGAAAAACTCAACGTACTGAAGTCGGCAGGAGTGTACATAGGCGCCAAGTGCGTTGATGGCGATGTTGAACACCGTACCGAACAGGAATATACATATAAATACTATCAGTCCGACAATGCCGCTTCCGGCAAGAGAACCGAGGATATTTATAACTTTAGCGATAACTCCTGTAGCAAGACCAAGAGCAAGAAGTCTTGAATACGAAAGCACATCTGAAAGATAGCTCGTTATTCCGTAAAGACTGCTCAGACCTCCCGTTACCTTGCCGAAGCCCTTCTTCGCGCGTCCTCCTGTCAATACTATTCCGACCGCTCCGACTATGGCCATCCACTTTCCGAAGGCCGAAAGCGCGGGCGTTACCGCCGAGCCTACAGCGAAAAGCACAAGTCCTATAAGGAGCATATACCAGAAACCTATATCAAAAAGCGCGTCCCACGGCTTTCCGTTCTTGATGAGCATATAGGCCTGCATTCCCATACCGACGAACATGTGTATCGCGCCGAGTATGAGAGAGAATATGAGCAGCGTCATAGGCTCCTCAAGTGGATCGATCCATATTGGATTGAGTGCTATCTCTCTTCCTAAAAACGTGGTAGAGAACACCGAGACAACGTCGCCGAACCAGCCTCCGAAAAGCGCTCCCCAGAAAAACGTGGATATTCCGCACCAGAAGAACATCTTTATCATCTTCTTCATAGTGCCCTCCAGCTTAAACTTCTTGAGAACCGCAAAACAGGCAAGCGAAAGTATAATTCCGTAAGCCGCGTCTGAAAGCATAAGTCCGAAAAACAGGAAATAGAACGGCGCCATTATTGCCGTGGGGTCTATCTCCGTAGCCAAAGGCATACTGTACATGACCGTTACCGGCTCAAAACAGTCGGCAAACTTATTATTCTTAAGAAGTATAGGCGTTTCTTCATTCTTTATCGGCTCGCTTATCTCATAATAGCAGTCGTTTTTATCAAGCACGCCTTTTACTCTGTCGGCCGATTCGGCAGGGATCCAGCCGTCAAAGCAAAATACCTTTTTAGTATTGAGCAGGTCTCCTATTGCCTTTGCCCTGTCCCTCTTGATAAGCAGGTCGTCATAGACATATTCGACCTTTTCCTTATGCTTCGCCAGTTCCTTCAGGGCCGCCTCATTAGCCGCTATCTCCTCATTAAGGACGGCTATCCTCTTTTCATAGGACGAGGACGCCTCTGCGGCTGTTCCCCTGTTGTCGCTGAGCGAAACCGTTGTAAAATTAAATTGTCTTAAAATTTCCAAAGCCTTGTTTTTCTCATCTTTAAGACAGATAAAGCAGAGATAAGCCTGTGTCTTATCCGTGCTGACCCTCTGCATGACCGCCGACGGCACTTCCTCCAAAAGCGCGTTAAGAAGCGTGTCGGTGTTGGTCTTAACAGGCACAACTCCGGTAAACACTGCGGAAGTCCTTGTGCCGGTATTTTCAAGCGGCAAGTCAAGCTCCTTCCACGGCTCGAGTCCCTTTATAAGAAGGTTCAGCTTATTGATCTCTGCCTTTGCCTCAGCCGACTTTTTAACCAGGCTTGCCGCGTCGTCGGCGACCTGATTTACAAAATCGGTGTTTTGGGCTACCTCCTCCAAAAACTCGTCCTCATATACCTCTTTGCGTGATTTAAAGAGCGGCTTCTTGCTGTCGTCATACTCGTTCAGCGTATCTATCGCCGCGCCCAAAACAGCTATCTGTGCATCAAGATGAGATACCTCAGCGCTGTTATTTGCCAAAAATGTTCCTTCAGGGACAGGTTCCTCATCAGAATTATAGACGGGCTTTCTTATCTCAACTACACCCAAGTCCATAAGCTCCTTGACTAGCCTTTTCTTCCGGCTGTTCAGACAAATAACAGAAAGCTTACTCATCTCAACTATTGCCATCTGTTCCCACGACCTTTCCGATTACGGCTTTTATCGCTTCCTCCTTTTTCAGAGAAGCAGCCTCTTTGACTTTCCTGCAATCAAGTTCAGCCTGCTGGGCAATCTTAGCTACAGCCTCCCTGCTCTCGCTGATAGCCGTGTCAGCGGCCGCATTCAGCTCTGACTTTGATTTCTGTCTGGCATCTGCAAGGATTGCTGCACCCTTCTTTTCCGCCTCCGCTTTGAGTGACGCCGCTTCGGCCTCGGCGTTTCTGATCATATTTTCTGCCTTGGCTTCAGCCTCAACAATATCCTTTATAATGTCTAACGCCATTCTTTCCTCACCTCTTT
>CAZBNY010000152.1:0-4808 GCA_964493235.1 uncultured Lachnospiraceae bacterium | reverse complement strand
CTTTCGTCACTATAGATGTTTTTTTATTTATGCCTTTATTATAGCGACATCTGTTAGCACTTTCAATATGTGAGTGCTAAATTATTATGTTAAATTTATTATTATCAATAAAATATTTTTATTAATCTGTCAAAAGACCTTGTTTAGCATTGATTTTTGCGCTATAATTTACAAGGAAATAATAAAATTGGGGAAGGTACGGTATTATGAACACATTTCAGCTCCAGTGCTTTTTGGCTGTATCCAATTTCTTGAGCTTTGCGCGTGCATCAGAACAGATGAATGTTTCTCAGCCTGCCATCACTCATCAGATACAGGCGCTTGAAAATGAATTGAACACAAAACTGTTCTACCGCTCCACCCGCATGGTGGAGTTAACACTAGATGGACACGAATTCATTCCATATGCCCAAGAAATTGTAGAAATGGAACAGCAGGCAAAGCTACGGTTTGGAGATTCAGAAGGACATACGTTTGAAATGATGTCCATCGGAACCGGCAGCCACACAATGTTTGCGGTTTTGGAACCGATCCTCTCTGAGCTGCTGACTCTGCATTCAAGCCTGCATCCAAAGCTGCATGTCGCGACACATGAACGACTGTTTCATATGCTGGATAATGATTCTACACATGTAATATTCAATTTTCAGGAAATTGCTCCAAGCAAGGAGCATATGACCTTTGTACCTCTTTGCAAATCAAGTATTATCTGTATAGGAAAACAGGCTCTCTCTGATGAACAAGGCAGTATGCTGTCTATCGAACAGCTGACGCAGCAATCCGTGATTATTCATGATCCTGTTTTCCTGTCATCTGAAGCACTGAACCTTCGTATGGAGTTGACCATAAACCGTAGCCGTAGCAATATTCATTTTTCCGACTCTGTTGTAGGCGCTATTACATTAGCACGGGCCGGATATGGTCTTGCGATCATCCCGGAAATCTATGCATACGGCTGTGATGATTTGAGCCTATACCGGCTGGAACAGGCTCCGGATCTGACCTTTGGCATGTTTTATAACGAGATGAACCGGCGTGATACTTTGACATCGCTTATTAAGCTCGTCAAAAGGTCTTTTTCCTTAGCGGCAGATGTATAATAGTGTTATACTCTTAATCAGGAATATATTGACATATTAATAAATTCTTGCCTAAAGCAGGTAAGGGCAGAATCCAACGAATCGGCTCTGCCCCTTAACAACTATTCACATATATTATATCAGGTTTTTGAGTTTACTCAAAACTTAAAACGGTCTTAAAATTTCCGCTTTTATCTAAAATATGACTTTTATTTCAGTACCCCTGCCCTCCTCGCTTTCCAGCGTTATCTGTGCCTTATGGCTGGCGGCGATATGCTTAACTATCGCAAGGCCGAGTCCTGTTCCGCCGCTGAGTTTTGACCTGCTTTTATCGACCCTGTAAAATCTCTCAAATACCCTGTCGATATGCTTTTCGGGTATTCCTATTCCGTTGTCCTTTACATCAAGCACTACACGTCCATCAGTATTTTTTACGCTGATCCATACATTTCCGCCGGGCTTATTGTAGCTGATCGCGTTATTTACCAAATTAGTCACAAGCTCCTCAAGCATCGAAGGACTGCCTTTAACTATCGAGTTTTTATCGCAGTCGGTCTCAAGAGTAACATTGTGGTGTTCGGCGCTCTCTTTGAGGATACCAAGGCACTCCATTACAACACTTGAAAGATCTATGTCCTCATATATGACCTCCACGCTGTCTGAGTCCATCTCGGAGAGCTTTATTATATCATTTATAAGAGTGAGGAGCCTGTCAGAATGGTGGTGTATCTCACCGGCGAACCTGGTCACAGAGCTTTCGTCAACCATTTTGTTTTCTATCAGCTCAGCATAGCCTGAAATGACTGTCAGCGGTGTTTTAAGCTCGTGGGAGACATTTGCCGAAAACTCCTGTCTGACTTTGGCGTTGTTAAGTATATTTTCATGCTGTTCCTTAAGCATATTCACGACCGGAATAAGCTCGTCATATTCAGGTGGCTCCTTAAAGCTTATATCATCGGCCATTTTCTCAATTGGTTTTATAATCTTTTTGGTAAGGATACGGGTAATGACTACGCAAAGCGCCGCCATTATTATAATTATCCCAACTATTACCGGAAGAAGGCTCCCAAATATGCTGAAAATGTTCTCAGAATCGACTGCTGTCCTTATAACCCTGCCGTCCGGAAGCTTCATGGCGTAATAGTAGGTGTCCTCATCAAGGGTGTCCGACCGTCTGACAGCACTGCCCTCACCCTTTTCGAGAGCCTCGATGATTTCCGGCCTGTTTCCGTGATCCTGCATAATCATAATATCCGCGTTGCTGTCGTATTGGACCTTGCCTTCGGCATCTATCAAAGTAATGCGAAGGTCGTCTATGGTAAGCTCCTCTATGTCTCCGCTCCTGCTTATGATCTCGCACTCGTTTTTCAGATCCTCCATGACCTGCCTGCGGATCACGCCGTTTAAAACATATGAAACCAATAATGCCGTTGACAAAACGGCAATTATGGCAACGGCTATCATATAAATATTTATTTTCCTTCTCATAAGATCACAATCCTTAAAGCTCGGCTACATAGCCGACATTTCTGACTGTTTTTATTATATTTCCGCCCGCGCCCAGCTTTTGGCGCAGAGTTTTTATGTGCATATCCACGGTCCTTGTCTCGCCCTCGAACTCCATGCCCCATACCTTTTCCATTATTATGTCACGGGTAAGAACAATGCCAGCGTTAAGCACAAGCAGCTTAAGAAGCTCATACTCCTTATATGTAAGCTCCCGCTTTTCATCAGATACAAAGACTACTCGCCGTACGTCATCAATAAATATATCCCCCATTCGGATATATTTCTCTTTGCCCGTTATACGCCGCTCCTCCTCGGTCCTTCTCAGCAGAGCCTTTACCCTCGCGATAAGCTCCATAACACCAAATGGCTTGGAAATATAATCGTCGGCTCCCATTTCTAGTCCCCTGACACGGTCAAGCTCCGTGGATTTAGCGCTTATAAGTATTACCGGAATTCGTTTAGTATCCGGCTTGAAACGGATTTTTCTCAGTATTTCAAGTCCGTCCTCATCGGGAAGCATTATATCCAATATTATAAGATCCGGCCTGTTTACGGCCAGCTTTTCATAAAATGATCTGGCGTTTTCAAATGACTCAACACTATGCCCGCTGTTATTTAAGGCTATCGACTCGATCTCACATATATTAGAATCATCTTCGACAATATAAATAAGCGCCATAAATTACACCTCTGCTTAATCGATCACATACTTTTCTTTAAAACGGATATAGTTATCGTGGAATTCCTTATTGCCCTCCATGCCGTGCTGAAGAAGGAAATTATGAGTATCCATTTCCTCCTGGTCAGCCTGAAGCACATATATAGCTATGTTTGAGCAATGGTCGGCAACTCTCTCAAAGCTCGTGGCCAGGTCGGAAAGAATAAAACCAAGCTCCGTAGTACACTCGCCGAGTCTGAGCCTTTTGATATGCTTTTCCTTAATAACTATATTCAGGTCGTCTATTACGTCCTCAAGAGGTTCAACCGTAACGGCAGTGCCCTTATCCATATTTTCAAATGATCTGATTGTAATGTCAAGTATTTCTTTCACTGCATCGCCATAAGTTCTAAGCTCATTAAGGCCCTTTTCGCTGAAATTTATTCCCTTATTGTTGAGCTCTCTTGCGGCGTCAAGTATATTTACCGCATGGTCGGACATTCTCTCGAAATCGTTCAGCGAATGGAGAAGCATAGATACGGTATGTCCTTCCTCAATAGAAAGATTTTTTCCGCTTATCTGCACAAGATATGAGCCGAGCTTGTCCTCAAACTGATCGACCTCGTCCTCTATCTGAATGATTCTGTCAGCCGTTCCCTCATCAAAGTTCTCGATCAGATCCATTGACTTATATACGGCAGTTTTAGCCAAGGTGGCCATTTTTACTGCGGCGTTTTTACACTGCATTATGGCGTAGCCTGGTGAGTCAAGGAATCGCTCGTCTATCATCTGTAGGTCTTTTTCTACCTCTGTAAGAGGAACCTGTTTTTCTTTGATCGTATTGACCGCAAGCTTCTCAAGAAGATTTCCGAAGGGAAGCAGCAGTATGGTAGTAATGATATTAAATGTAGTATGGATAGACGCGATACCCGCCGCGTCTATTGTGTTATCAAGGAAGGTAAAATCCATTACAACGTTAAGACCATAGAAGGCCGTCATAAATACAGCCGTACCTATAATATTGAAATAAAGATGCACGGCTGCCGCCCTTTTGGCATCTCTGCCGGCGCCGATACCGGAAATTATAGCCGTGATACAGGTACCGATGTTCTGGCCCATGATTATGGGAAAGGCATTTCCAAACTTGATAGCTCCGGTAACACAGAGCGCCTGTAAGATTCCGACAGAAGCCGATGACGACTGTATGACCGCAGTTACTCCGGCACCAATAATAAGTCCCAATATAGGATTGGAAAACTTTGTAAGTATGCTTATAAACTCAGGAACATCGGCAAGAGGTTTAACAGCTCCGCTCATGGTCTCCATACCAAACATAAGTATGGCAAAGCCTATAAGTATACTTCCAATATTTTTCTTTTTGTCCTTCTTCGAGAACAGTATCATACATATTCCGATAAGAGCAAGCACAGGGGAAAATGAGGAAGGCTTCAAAAGCTGCATAAAGAAGCTGTCCCCCTCAATGGCTGTAAGACTCAGCAGCCAGGCCGTAACAGTTGTGCCGACATTGGCACCCATAATAATTCCTATGGCCTGATTAAGCT
>CAZBNY010000151.1:0-4829 GCA_964493235.1 uncultured Lachnospiraceae bacterium | reverse complement strand
TGCCGCTGACAGGGACGTTCTGGAGGAATGCGACAAGGACATTCTTTCCAAAAGCAGCGTCAGATAACACCTGATACCGCTCCGTATACGGCCTCCATCAACCCACATACAGCCATTACCGCAATGGGACTGCTTTTCTTTATCCTGAGCAAAAGGAGAGCCGCTATAAATATCGCTATTATATCTATTCTGACATTGCCCTCCGGGAAAAAGGCGGATACAACTATTGACAGACCCGCCGAGGCTATCATCGCCACCACGGCCGGCCTGAGTGAGTTCATCACTCCCCGGACCGCTTCCAGCCCTCTGTATCTCATGTACAGCCAGGCCAGCGCCGAGACTATCACGCATGACGGCAGAATACAGCCAAAGGTAGCGGCGGCCGCTCCCAGTATGCCGGCCGTCTTTATTCCGACAAATGTGGCGGCGTTTATGGCTATGGGTCCCGGCGTCATTTGGGAAATGGTTATCAAGTCGCTGAATTCTCTGAGCGTCAGCCAGCCGTGCAGAGCCACTGTCTGTTCCTGTATAAGCGGCATGGCAGCGTATCCCCCGCCGAAGCTTAAGATCCCTATTTTGAAAAAACTTATAAACAGGCTTATATATATCATGGCGCCCTCCTTGCCGAAATTGCTGTCCTGACGGCTCCCACGGCTCCACAGGCAATAATGATATATACGGCTCCGATTTTTGCGGCATACGCGGCTAAAAACGCCAAAATCATTATGATAACGGACATTATATCCTTTGACCTTACAACTCCCGAAGCCATGTCATACACAACCGACGCTATCACTGCCCCAACTCCGGCCAGCATTCCGTCCATCACCAGTATCAGATGCTTATTAGTCTTGAACGCCTCATAGAACAGCGATACGACCGATATTATAATAAACGGCGGCAATATCGTGCCAAGTATCGCCGTAAGCAGTCCCCGCACTCCCGCCAGTTTGTAGCCTACGACTATGGCGCCGTTTACGGCGACAGGCCCGGGCGACGACTGCGCTATCGCTACCAGGTCCAGCATTTCATCCTCGTCTATCCATTTATATTCATCAACGAATTTTTTCTTCATAAGCGTAATTATCACATAGCCGCCTCCGAACGTAAAAGCGCTGAGATAAAAAGTCGATATAAACAGTTTCAGTAAAAGCCGTTTTCTTGAAGTCTCACCGTCCATAGAGTCTCACTTCTTTGGTCTTATTTCTACCGTGTTGTCGTTCATTGTAGTGGCCTCTCCCATATCGGAAAGATAATCGTGCTGAAGGGCGTTGACTCCAAGGCCGTTAAACGTCTGGTCCGCCTTAAAAATGCCTACCGCTGCCGCCGCTCCTTTTGCGATGTTGTCAGTCACAAACGCCTCAAACTCCACCTCGGCAAGGTCGTTGAAGCAGATTATCCTGTCTCCGTTTTTTATGCCTCTTTCCGCCGCATCCTCCGTGTGCATCGCGAGTCTCATGGCGCCTCTCCTACCGGCCAGGTCTGGATTGTTTGTGAATACGCTGTTCAGCGTATGTTCGCTGGGAACGGAAATAAGGCTTATAGGGTATTCTCCGCCACGGCACTCCACATATCTCGGCATCGGCTCGGGCAGTTTTTCATTGACTATTTTTATTTTACCGCTGTTTGTTTTCCATTCGGTATGGTTCGAGAAGGGCATACTTACTGAGCCGCCGTTTCTGAGTGTTTCCCTTTTCTCGTCCGAAAGCCTTTTTACCGCTTCTGTCGGAGCATTCAGTACAATACAGAGCATTTCCTCCGCTGTCTTTGTGAAATACTCGTCCTCATATCCCATCGCTTTCGCTAAAAGACAGAAGGTATCCCAGTCACTTTTGCACTCTCCGGGTGGCTCGACGGTCTTAAATGCCGTCTGCAAGGTACAATAGCCGTAGGCCTCGTATATATCGGTTTGCTCGACAGAAAAGGTCGCCGGAAGAATAACATCGGCGTATTTGGCCGTGTCAGTCATAAACCTCTCATGTACAACCGTGAAAAGATCCTCTCTTTTAAGTCCCTCTATGACAGCTTTCGTGTCGCTGACAGAATTGGCGGGATTTCCGCCGTATACATAAAGACTCCTTATTCGGTTGTCTTTTATAGCGGCTCCAAACTGGTTTATGTTTATTTTCCTGACCGGCCCATTTTTGAAGTCCGGCCGTTTTATTATATTCAAATCTACATATGACGTGTCTATCGGTGTGCAACCGCATAATCCACCGCCTTTATTGAGCCACGCCCCCGTGAGCATCGACAGTATAGTTATGAGTCTTACCGTCATCGCGCCGTTGGCGTATCTGGAATTGCCGCTGCCCAAAATTATCGCCGGCGCCTTCGCCCTTCCGAATTCCGCAGCCAGGCTTTCTATGGTTGCGGCCGGTATTCCCGTTATTTCCTGCGCCCACTTTGGTGTATATTCAGGTAGCGTTTCCTTAAATTCATTATAACCATCGGAATTGACCGTCAGAAATTCTGTGTCAGCAAGGCCGTCCCTGACTAAAACGTGCATCATGGCCAAGGCCAGCGCTCCGTCCGTACCCGGCCTTATGAGTATTGTCTCATCGCAGTAGGCTCTCATCGGCTCGGCGTAGACCTCTATGAGGATAACACGCTTGCCAAGTCTTTTCGCGTTTATTATATCTGGCATAGACTGCAATCTCGTGGCTGTCATATTCGCTCCCCACACGATATAAAAATCGCTGTCCTTAAGCTCTCTCGGGTCAAGACAGCCTGTCTTTCCTACAACATTGGAATAACCGACATTCTTAGCGGTCGAGCAAAGCGTTTTTATAAGCTCGCAGGCTCCCATTCGGTTAAAAAAAGCCTCTCCGCAGTTTCTCTGTATGTCACTCATTACTCCCGCGTAGTTGAAGAAGGCCACGGACTCAGCACCGTTTTTCTTTATGATCTCTTTCCATCTGCCGCTTATCAGCTTTACGGCCTCGTCCCATGATGCCTCTCTGTATCGGCCGCCGCCCTTTTTGCCGTCTCTTATCAGCGGTTTAAGAATACGCTTATCGGAATTTATTGATTTTTCATAATTTCTCATCTTCCTGCACATCAATCCCCTTGAGGCCGGGTCATCCTTGTCCGCTATGGTCTTAATGACCTTATTGTTCTCTGTCTCAACAAAAAATCCGCAGGTCGTCGGGCAGTCATAGGGACAAACCGTTCTTTTTATTTCTGTACTCATCTCTCTGCCTCCTTATGTATTCCAGTATAAACTCGCCTATTTTCTCCGTATCGTCTCTATCAAAGCATGGTGATCTTCCGCCGGTTCCGACCCACGCTATTATATTTTTGGCGGATCCAGCCTCACCTATCCATATCTTCGGATAATCGGAATTTTTGAAACCCTCCAGCAGTATTATATCGGCGTTTGGAAAAAGCTCCTCAATTTCTTCTGTCTCCAACCGCTCTCTTTTAACTATCTGATACTTTTCCCCGTCAAACACGGCGGTCCCACAGGCTCCGGCGTCAAAAAAGCGTCTGCTGTCCGTTCCCTCTCTGTCAGGCTCAAAGCTGTGTCCGTCGTGCTTGATTACGGCGGTTTTAAGTCCCGCTTTCGCAAAATGATTCACAAGCCTCTCTATCAAAACTGTTTTACCCGAATTTTTATATCCGCTCACAGCTATCGCCCTAAACACTGAATATCACCGCCTCGTTCCCAGCCTTTAGCTCATCGGCGCCAGCCGGAACATCTATATAACAGTTGCATTCCGCCGTGGTCTTTATCGAGCCATTGCCCTGTGAAACTGGAATAGTCACATATCCTCCGCTTTCCACAGCCTTTATAAACCGTCTTGTCACGCTTTTCTTGGAGAAATCGTTAGCCAGCACGGCCTTTCGCCTTTCCGGCAGTATTGATATGTCCCCGCTGAGCCTTGACACAAGCGGCCTTCCGATGACCTCAAAGCCGACGGCCGCCGCAAACGGGTTTCCCGACAGCGCCAGTATCGGTGCTCCCTCCAATACGGCGAAAAGCGTTGGCATTCCAGGCTTGATGCTCACTCCATGAAATACCGTTTTCGCCCCAATATTCTCAATTGCCTTGGGTATAAGGTCCTTTTGTCCGACCGACACTCCTCCCGTTGTAATGACCAGATCAGCCATTTTGTACGCCGTAATGATATTTTCCTCAAGACTTTTCAAATCATCGCTCACAGAGGCCGAAAACACGGTTTTTATGCCAATTTCCCTCAGCTTAAATACTATATATATAAGATTTGTGTCATATATCTGCCCCTCTTTAGGTTTATCGTTAACATCAACAAGCTCATCACCCGTTGATATGACCGCCGCCCTGAGCCTTGGGTATACTCTCACCTTATCATTGCCTCCGGCAACGGCAAGAGCCGCGTCGGACGCTTTTATCCTTACGTTCTTTTTGATAAGTACATCGCCCTTTAAAAAGTCCTCTCCCCTGTAGATATAATTATCATAGGCTTTAAGCGACTTATTTACCGTCACCAAACTTTCTCCCAGATCGGTAGCCTCCTGTGGCACTACGCAGTCCGCTCCGTCGGGTATCATTCCGCCGGTCATTATCCTCACCGCCTCGCCCTTTTTTACAGTCGCATGGTACGGAAGGCCGGCAAAGCTCGCTCCGACCACTTTTAACGGCCCTTTAGACAGCGTGTCCTCAGCCCTGAGAGCGTAGCCGTCATACGGTGATCTCGCAAACGGCGGATCATCGATTTTTGCCGTAATATCCTCAGCCGTACATCTGCCAAGGCTGTCCCATACGGATATTTCCTCCGGCTCCTTCTTTTTTATATTCATATCAATAAGGCCAATGGCCATTTCCAAGCTTATTCTCATAATTTTACCTG
>CAZBNY010000150.1:0-4864 GCA_964493235.1 uncultured Lachnospiraceae bacterium | reverse complement strand
ATAATTAAAAGTCATAAATAGGGCGGAGCGCAAGGCAAAAAACGCGGCCGGCCGGATTTGGCACGGCGAGGCTTTTTAACGCGGCGGCCGACATTCAGGACTTTTTAGTATCTATGGTTTCTTATGAGGATGCGGCATATGCCGTCCGTACATATATTAAAAGCCAGCCTCACACAGGTCTTAAGGCACTCTCACGCCTCATGTCTGTCAAGGTCAAGGCTTTCAAGGTCTAATACGCTTATCGCGTCAATAGTATACTTCTCCTTTGAGAGCTTTCCGTATTTATCGACCTGAGTAACGTCCTTAGGGCCGTGCGAAAGCGAAGCCGCGCCTCCGATACAGCCGCATTTGCAGGCCATACCTTCGATAAAGTTCGCGTCGAGCTTGCCGGCCTTGGCAAGTCTCATTATCTTTGAAACGGCGTCAAGTCCGTCAACGGCTGTCGGCTTGAACTCAACATCTATCTGCGCGTGCTCAACTACCTGCTTGACCGCCTCAGCAACACCGCCGCTTCTTGCGAAAAGCCTGCCGTAGAAGGAAGCGTTGTCAAGGGCCTTGTCATCGCACTCCTCGAGGTTGATATTCATCGCGTCAAGCATAGCCGCCAGCTCCTCGAAGGTGATAACAAGATCTACCGCGTCCTTAAGATCCTCCTGCTTAATCTCCATTTTCTTGGCCGTGCATGGTCCGATGAACACTATCTTAGCCTCCTCGTCCATGCTCTTAATGAGCCTTGCAGCCGCTATCATAGGCGAAACCGTATTTGATACGTGGCTAAATAGATCAGGGAACGCCTTTTTAACATACTGAACAAAGGCAGGGCAGCAGCTTGTTGTTTTCCATTTCATCTCCTCGACCGTCTCGGCAAACTCATGCGCCTCATGGTAAGAAACAATGTCGGCTCCAAGAGCGGCCTAGACAGCGTGATAGAAACCGATCTTCTCTATTCCGGCGATCACCTGCTCGATCCTGGCGTTTGTGAACTGCGATGAGATAGCCGGAGCGATTATAGCGTATACCTTATATTTTGTATTATTTTCAGAATCCTTAAGGAGTTTAAGCACGTCAAGTACGAAGGGCTTGTCCACTATGGCGCCAAACGGGCACATATGTACGCAGGCGCCGCAGGATACGCATTTGCTGTCGTCAATAATGGCCTTCTTGTCCTCATCGATCTGTATGGCTCCGATAGCGCATGAACGGACGCACGGACGTTTAACATCGCTTATGGCGCTGTATGGACACGCGTCGTGGCATCTTCCGCACTCTATGCAAAGCTCCTGATTGATATAGGCATGATGGTCAACAACAAAGATCGCGTTTCTGGGGCAGACCTCCTGACATTTATGCGCAAGACAGCCTCTGCAGGCGTCCGTTACCACAAAGCGGTTTACCGGGCACTCATCGCAGGCATCATGGAGAATGTTTATAACATTCTCTCCCTTAAGCGGCTCAATGGCGTTTTTCGCTCTCTGCTTAATAATATGTCTCTCTTTATATATACAGCAGCGAGTCATCGGTTTAGGGCCGGGAATAAGCTTCTCGGCTATGTCGTCAAGAGAATTTTCCAGTGTTCCGTTTATAAATCTCTCGGTAATTTCTTTATTTACTAGATATTTTATGTACTGAACATTGCTTTCAAATTTTTTAATATTCATCTTAAAGCAGCACTCCAATTATTTTAAAATTTTTATCAAATATATGTTACTTCCACGTCCTTGCCCATTTTCTCAAGGAGCTGTGTAAGTTCCTTTATCTGGTTTACTTTGAATATAAAATCCATCTTAAAAGCCAGGTCCTGATGCGCGGGATTTACGGCTGTTCCCTGATAGATCTTGACCCCGTCACATTCCTCGATCAGAAGCCTTGCCAGCATAGAGGCGCCATTATTCTCATGCAGCTTCTTCTCCAGCTTAGGATTGTAGTCGGGTCTTACGTATTCTCTCAATATGTCAATAGCTTTTGAAAGAGTTATGACGCCCTCGGTCACAAGCTCTATTCCGTCTATCGTAGCGATCGGCGGCATATCCATTGTCATTGTGTCCATGTCAAACTCCATTTCCTTATCAAGGAGTCTTGAGGCGATCTGTGCCGTGGTACCTCCGCATATGGCGACCTTCTCGCCCGAGCGGAGTACCTTTTCAAACACCTCTGTATCGTTCTTCCTGTCCCTCGGCGGGCCGATAAACAGGTTTACTACCTGCTGCTCCTTTATTTTTACGGCAAGCACTGAGGTATCGTCCCCAGGCATACCCTCATAAAGATCGTTGCAGCAATTTAAAATATTTTTAACGACTTCCTTTGTCGTCGTTCCGCTCTTTGACAGTCCCCTGAGATATGAGTTTACGTTGACCCATTCCCAGCCAAGGTCGAGCGAATGACCTATTCCGGCATGAACAACGCCGTCGCTGACAGCCACAAGCATTGTGTCCTTATCCAGCTTGAATCGGCTCTCATATACCCTCTTGTCCCCGAATATCCTCAGGGATTTCTCAAGCTGGATATCCTCGCCGTTTCTGTGGAGGAACAATTCCGGGTTATCAAATTCCGCAGCGTATGCCTCACCGTTTCTGTATATCTTTATAAGCGTAAATGTTGAGTAAGCGAGATGCCTCTGCTTGCACACAGGCAGAGTATGAACTATCGTGTCGATAGTCTCCTCAAGGGTCGCTCCCTCTCTCAGCATAGTTATGGCAATTTTAGACGTAAGGGTAGAAAGTATGTTGGCCTTTACTCCGCTGCCAAGACCGTCGGCAAGCACAAATATCTTGCAGTTCTCAAGGTTGGCCTGCTGTATACAGTCTCCGCACAGTTCCTCATTGTGTTTTGTTAAGCTGTTGTATGAAGCGTCTATGAAATACACTCTTATTCACCCTCTTTGAGAACGACATTTTTGAGCTTATTAAGCGCGACCTTGGTCTCGGCCGTGGTCTCTCCCAGCAATGACGCTATCTCCTGGGCCACCATCATCTGTCTGTCTATGACATTCTGCGCTATGTCCACAGTGTTGAGCTTGAGCTTCTCAAGCTCAACGCGTCTATTCTCAGCCTCCGATACGTCCTGTATGGTCGCCATTACCATACCCTCGTCCTCCATATACATTATATTCATAAGGCCGGTATAGCCGAATCTTTCCATATGTATTTTCTTTCCGACTATGTCGGTCCTTGTCTCTACCGCGTTTCTGAAATATCTTTCGGCTATAAATTCCGAAACGGGACATCCGGCGACGTCTTTGTTCTTCAGTCCTGTCACCTTCTCGAAGGCCGGATTTATACGGATTATCCTGTAGCCAAGGTCAGTCATTATTATCGAGTTCCTTGCGGCCATAAAGATGGCGCCGGTCATAGACTCCGCCTTTTTCTTCATGTACGGCATACACATATCGACATGGGCCATTCCGTCAAGGACAGCTATGGCCTTTTTGCGGCAGGAATTATATCCGCAGGCTCCGCAGTCCAGCTCGTCCGCGCGGTTGTTCTTGCCCATTCTTCTAAGGACTTCCTTTATCTGTCTTTCCGTATATTTTTCATGTATTATCGCCTTTTCGTCAAATACCACCGACAGGTCGATGCCGCTGAAATCCAGTTCGTCCTCGTTTTCGCCGCCCATCAGCTTCTTTCTTGTTTCCACGTGCTTTCTGAGCTTTTGCAGGCTGAGGAACATATTAGTCGTTTCCCTGTTTCCATGCATAAACGGGCCGTTCAAGCAGGAGCCGTGACATATGGCCATATCGGCAAGAGTACGGTCAAGTATACCGTCCTTCATAGCGTCGAGCATTTCCTTAGTCTTATCCGTTCCGTCAAGCGAAACGACGCTGTAGCCAAGGCTCTCAGCCTTAACGGCAAGTCTCTCGCAGATCTTTCCGGGCATAGCGTAGTTTTTCTTCTCATCTCCCGAAACGACGTCAGGCAGAACGGGATCCAGCTTTGTATAGTCTATGAATCTGACCTTCATAAGCCTTATGGCCTCCGAAAAGCTCAGAGCCGCGTCAAGGCCCGTCTCCCTCGTATACAACGACTCATGTCGTCTGCTGAGGCACTGACCGATATATACAGTATAAGCGTCGGGGATCTCCTTCTTAACGAGCTTCGCAAGGGCGCACGAGGGCGAAACGACCGGAATAAGATATTTTACAAGCTCCGGATAATATTTTCCCACATACAGATATTCGGAGGGACAGCTTGCCGTTATCATATACTGCTGGTCCTGATGGGCCTCCATATAGTCCATCTGCTCCTCAGTCACCTTGAAGGCCGCCGCGGAGGTCTCCTGCACCGTAATAAAGCCAAGCTTTTTAAGTCCGGCTACGAACCTTTCCGGCTCATCAAACATGGCCAGATACGCCGAATCTACAAGAGCCGCCAGCTTTTCTCCTTTTTCCAGCCGTTCCGAGATATTCTTATAGTCGTTGTCAGCGTTTCTGACGTGCTTGGGGCAAACAACAAAGCATTGCCCACAGGCAATGCACTTATCCATATCTATTTCCGCTCTTCCGCTCTGAAAACGAATTGCTTTGACCGGACAATATCTGATACACTTATAGCAGTTTTTGCAGTTATCGCTCGCCAGATCGAACATTCTTATCATCAGAGTGTCTCCTTTATAACAGAATTATAGAATTCCTCTGTTGTAGCCGGCTGAAGCGAATACATATTATCGTCGTATGTAACCGAAACGGCTCCCTCGCAATTTCCAAGGCAGAATGACGCCTTTACGTTGACCTTATCAGAATTTCCATCCTTTTCGATAGCCTTTTTCAAAATATTTATGATCTCATATGAACCCTTTAAATGGCAGGCACTTCCTATACATACTTTTACAGTCTTCATTAAACAAACCTCCTATTTATTTTTTACAGCCA
>CAZBNY010000149.1:0-4896 GCA_964493235.1 uncultured Lachnospiraceae bacterium | reverse complement strand
AAACAGATAATAGGTTGGTCTAGCCTTCGGCGGATATGCGGTGTGGGGACGCGGCCTGGCCGCCGGAGGCATTAGGATTTTAGGCGATAGAAATTTTTGATAAAGGAGGCAGTACCGTGGTCTTTAGTATTGTTATTTTGGTTGTAGCGCTTATTTTATTTGGTGTACTGGCGTTCAAACAGTTAAGCGCGTTGATATTAGCTCCGCTTGTGAGTATTTTTGTCATCGTCTGTTTCAGACTGCCGATTCTTGATACTCTTTTGAACTTATTCATGCCGGCGGCAGCGGATTATGTAAGCAATTATTTTCTTATATTTTTCGTCGGAGCGCTTTTTGGAGCCGTATACCAGTTCACAGGAGCAGCGGAGTCCATCGCCCAGACAATAAGCAGGGTATCCCACGATAAATTTGTAGCTCCGATAATCATGATAATCACGGGTCTTTTGACCTTTGGCGGTGTAAGCGGATTTGTAGTATTCTTTGTTATATACCCGATAGCACTGCAAATGTTTAAAAGAGCGAATCTTTCGAGGACGCTGCTTCCGGCGGCGATTTCAGCAGGCTGCTGGACATGGTCGATGACGGCTCCGGGTTCACCATCAATTCAGAACGTAATAGCAATGAGAAATCTCGGAACACCGGCTGACGCGGCATTTGTCCCTTCACTCATTGCGTCTGTAGTAGAATTTATACTTATATTTGTCTGGCTTGAGTACAGAGCAAGGCGTCTTTCAAAAAAAGGCAGAGTATTTGATGATTCTACGCTTAAATACCAGCTTTCGGCCGAAGAACTCAGGGAGAGTGAAGCTAAGGATCTGCCGAACTTCTGGATATCAATAATACCGATTGCCGCTATCCTCATTACATTCAACGTAAAGCAGATAGGCTTTGAGGTGGAGACGGCGGTAATGTTTGGCATTATCCTTGCCGTAATACTCATGTTCAAGAGGATAAAGGGCGGTATAAAGGAATGGGTAGAGGTATTTAACAAGGGTGCGGCTGACTCGGGAGTAGCTATACTTAATACTGCCATAGTTGTAGGCTTCGGCGGAGTCGTACAGAATACGGAGGGCTTTACCAATCTCGTAAATATGGTTCAGAACATGAATATCAGTCCACTTGTGTTTGTAGCCATTGCCGTAGCAATATGCGCAGGTGCCTGCGGTTCGGCATCAGGAGGCATGGGAGTTGCTTTCAACGCTCTTAAGGAAACATTTATTTCTCTGGGCGTGGCTCCGGAATACATACACAGAGTCGGCGTTATCGCGGCAGGAACGCTTGATACTCTTCCGCATCAGGGCACGCAAATCACGCTGCTTGGCATATGCAAGCTGACTCATAAGGAAGCTTATTTCGATATAGCGATCACGCAGATATTAATACCTGTAATTACACTGTGCGTATTTATACCACTTGCTCAGATAGGACTTTAAAAGGCTTTTCAGCCAATGAATAATTCACATTTCCCCTTTACCCCTCTCCTGAAAATCCGGGAGAGGGGTTTTTACGCGGTTTTTTACAAAGATGTTGACACATCAACATCTTTGTGGTATCCTTTGGTAGATTTGAGGAGTATGATTATGACTGAAAGATTTGAAATGTTTGTTACTAATATCAACAGCATATACAGAAGCATACAGAAGATCAAAAACAGGGAAATTACCGAACTTGGCCTTAAGGGCACCCATGTGATGTGCCTGTTTAACCTGAGAAAAAACGGCGGGCTGACAGCCGCGGAGCTTTCCGTTCTTTGCGCGGAGGACAAGGCCGCTGTCTCAAGGGTGGTGGCAAGGCTTGAGGAAAAGGGCCTTGTGACACTTGAGGATTCGGAGGGCAAAAGACGATATCGCTCTAAGATCCGGCTTACCGACGAGGGGATAAGAGCCGCCGACAGCATGGTCGGTCTCATTGAGAACGCCGTATCAAGAGGCGGCGATGGATTGAGCGATGAGGAGAGGAAAATATTTTATAAGGCCCTCGGAACAATCTCAAATAATCTGCACAGCTTCTGCGATGACAAAGGAGAACAGAAATGAATTGTTTAAAAAAGGCTTACTGCCGTACATATCAGACCGTATTTAAGCTGGCGCTGCCCGTGCTACCGTACCGTGATCCTAAAATGCTCGACAGCACTGACGAGCTTCCCGCGCTTTTCAAAAAGAAGGGAATAAAAAGAGTGCTTATGGTAACTGATAAAAGCATCAGGGAGCTGGGGATAACAAAGCACTTGGAACGCTCCCTCGCGGCATCGGGAATAAAATGCGCCGTATATGACAAAACAGTCGCCAACCCGACAACTGACAACGTGGAGGAGGCAAGAGGTCTTTATCTAAAAAGACGTTGTCAGGCTATAATCGGCTTTGGAGGCGGATCGTCAATGGACTGCGCCAAGGCCGTGGGAGCAAGGGTGGCAAAGCCAAAGCAGAGCCTTGCCCAGATGAAGGGCATACTTAAGATACACAAAAGACTTCCACTTATCGTGGCGATACCTACGACTGCCGGAACGGGAAGTGAAACGACGCTGGCGGCGGTAATTACCGACAGCCGCACAAGGCACAAATATCCGATAAACGACTTTCCGCTTATACCGAAATACGCCGTTCTTGATCCCGAGGTAACGAGGACGCTTCCTAAAAGCATAACGGCAACAACGGGAATGGACGCCCTGACCCACGCCGTAGAGGCGTATATCGGACGTTCAACGACTAAGGAGACAAGGGCGGACGCTACGTCGGCCGTAAGACTTATTTTCGAGAATATATTTGAAGCCTGCGAAAACGGCAATAATATGGACGCAAGGCGTAATATGCTCCACGCCGCATATCTTGCAGGCTGCGCCTTTTCAAAGAGCTATGTTGGCTATGTTCATGCCGTAGCCCATTCGCTGGGAGGACGCTACAATGTTCCTCATGGACTGGCTAACGCCGTTCTTCTGCCGTTTGTGCTGGAGGCCTACGGTGAAAGCGCCCATAAAAAGCTGCATGAGCTGGCTGTAGTGATCGGCATTTCTGACTACAGGGACAGCGACAGAGACGGAGCTGAAAAGTTCATTACGGCCGTGAAGGATATGAAAAAGAGACTTGACATACCCGATACCATTAAAGAAATAAGACAAAAGGACATTTCCCGTCTGGCCAAATACGCCGATAAGGAGGGCAATCCGCTTTATCCGGTGCCGAAGCTGATGGACGCTAAGGAGCTTGAGCAGTTCTATTACAGAGTTATGGAGAGATGAATATGAGACAGGAAGAAATAGAAAATATCATCGCTAAACAAAGAAAATTTTTTGAAAGCGGGAAAACGCTCGATACGGATTTCCGCGTAAAGGCACTGAAAAGGCTGAAATGCGCCATCAGGGAGCATGAGGTCGAGATAAACGCCGCCCTTAAGGCCGATTTAGGGAAGAGCGCCTTTGAGGGATATATGTGTGAGGTCGGACTGACGTTAAGCGAGATTTCATATATGATAAGCCATACAAAGCGTTTCGCCGCCGAGAAACGGGTGCTTACGCCGCTGGCGCAGTATGTTTCAAGAAGCTATGTGAAGCCGTCGCCCTATGGCGTCACGCTCATAATGAGTCCGTGGAACTATCCGTTTATGCTGACGCTCGACCCGTTGGCGGACGCCCTCGCGGCAGGAAATACGGCTGTGCTTAAGCCGAGCGCCTATTCGCCAAATACGAGCGAGGTGCTGAAAAAAATAATAGAGGAATGCTTTGACGAAAGGTATGTGGCCGTGGTCACCGGCGGCAGAGCGGAAAACGGCTTTTTGCTGGACGGAAAATTCGATCACATATTCTTTACGGGAAGTCAGGCCGTAGGCAAAGAGGTAATGAGAAGGGCAGCGGCCAATCTTACGCCGGTCACGCTGGAGCTTGGCGGAAAAAGCCCATGTGTAGTGGACTGTACGGCTAAAATCAAGCTGGCGGCAAAGAGGATCGTTTTCGGAAAGTTCCTCAACTGCGGACAGACCTGTGTAGCTCCGGACTATGTTTACTGTGACGAGAGGATAAAGGACAGGCTGATCGATGAGATAGAGGCGCAGATCGTAAAGCAGCTTGGAAAGGAGCCGCTTATAAATCCCGATTACGGCAAAATAATAAACAAAAAGCATTTTGACCGAATAAGGGGACTTATAGATGAAAAGAAGGTAATATTCGGCGGAAAATGCGATGAGGAAGGCTTAAGGATAGAGCCGACAATACTCGACAACGCAACGTGGAATGACGCCGTTATGAAGGAGGAGATATTCGGCCCTGTGCTGCCGATACTGACATTCAGGGGAATAGGCGAGGCGGTAAGGGTGATAAATTCCAAGCCGCACCCGTTGGCGTTATATATTTTCTCCGAGAACAGGGACACGATAAGGTTTGTCACAAGCCGCTGTCAGTTTGGCGGAGGCTGTGTAAATGACACGATAATCCATCTCGCGACAAGCAACATGGGTTTTGGCGGCGTAGGGGCCAGCGGAATGGGCGCCTATCACGGAAAGGTCGGATTTGACACTTTCTCGCACAAAAAGAGCATTGTGGATAAAAAGACATGGCTTGACCTGCCGATGAGGTATCAGCCGTATAAGGATATTAATGATATGCTTATACGAATGTTTTTGAAGTAAATATTTTTTTGAGGAAGGCTTTTTGCGGTGCGAGAGACGCAAGAGGCCTTCTTTCTTTTTTCTTTTTTCGCTGTCGCAAGCAGAGGGGATTTTGCGGCCCTACAGGGCGCAAGGCTTTCTTCTTACACTCTCGTAAGTTTTAGGCTAACCAACGAAGGCTTTGCGCTCTCCGAGTGGGGGCTTCTTTTCGCGGCTGTGGCAGTCGTGGGGCTTTTTTCTTACACACTCGTAAGCTTTAGGCTTACCAACGAAGGCTTCTGCTCGCGAGGGAGGCAATCT
>CAZBNY010000148.1:3299-4979 GCA_964493235.1 uncultured Lachnospiraceae bacterium | reverse complement strand
ACGTCCGGCTTCATGCAGAGCGCGCGGACAATGGCGATACGCTGCTTCTGTCCGCCGGAAAGCTGCGACGGGTATGCATTGGCCCTGTCCGCCAGACCTACCCTCTCAAGAAGGCGCATAGCCTCGGCCGTCGCCTCAGCCTCGCTTTTTTTCTGGAGCTTCATGGGAGCTATGGTCATGTTTTTAAGCACTGTCATATGCGGAAAAAGATTAAAGTGCTGGAAAACCATTCCCATTTTCTGTCTGTGGACATTTATATCCACGTGTTTGTCCGTAATATCGACACCGTTGAAGGTGATAGTTCCGCCGGTGGGTATCTCAAGCAGGTTGAGACATCTGAGGAACGTACTTTTTCCCGAGCCTGACGGGCCTATCATAACAACGACCTCGCCCTTCTTAATATCAGTGCTGACATTTTTGAGGGCAGTAACGCCGTTGAATTTCTTTTCAAGATTTTTCACGCTTATAAGCATATTATTATCTGTCACTGTTACGCAGCCTCCTCTCAAGTACGCCTACAAAATACGTAAGCACCATTACCATAGCAAGATAAATCAGCGCAACACCGACAAGCGGCATGAACGGACTGAACGTCTTTCCTCGTATGATGTTGCCGGCTCTCGTGAGGTCATTTACCGCAACATATCCGGCTACAGAGGTTTCCTTCAAAAGAGCGATAAACTCATTTGCCAGCGAGGGCAAAACATTCTTGAAGGCCTGCGGAATAATTATATATCTCATAGTACCAATATAGTTGAAACCAAGGCTTCTTCCGGCTTCCATTTGGCCTCGGTCTATTGACATAATTCCACCTCTGATTATCTCCGCTACATAAGCGCCCGAGTTAATTCCAAAGGCTATAGCCGCTACTAAAACACCATTCTTTGAAGACGCGAGAATAATAAACCATATTATAAGGAGCTGTACAACGACCGGCGTACCTCTTATTACAGTCAAATACACCCTTGCCGCTCCGTTTAATATTACCATTACCCTTTTTTTCCCACCGTTCATCTCGTCTTTTGTAAGATCATATGTTGAACGGATTGTGGCAAGAACGATTCCGATTATAATGCCTATGACTATAGCTATCATAGTTATTTTAAGAGTCACTCCCAAACCGCTCAGTATCAGCTTCCATCTGTTTTCAATCAAAAAGTTCTTATAAAAGTCAGCCTTTACCTTTGCAAACCACTCAGCCAAAAAAACACGTCCTTTCTTTTATCTCTTTTTTCTCATGTCAGAAAATAAATAAAGCCTTCTAAATCGATCCCGATCGCTTAAACAGCTTTATTCGTTTCCCGTAATATACAGCAACACCATGCAAAGCACCGGAGCTTTGCATGGTGTGGTATAAGCCTTATTTCAAAAATAACATCTTACGCAAACCATTTAGCTGTTATTTCATCAAATGTACCGTCCGCCTGCATATCAGCGATCGCAGCGTTGATTTTGTCAAGAAGCTCTGTATTTTCCTTAGCTACCGCGATTCCGTAGTACTCAGCGTCCTCCTCTGTTCCGAAGTTCTCGTCGAGAACAACAAGATCGTTAGCTGCCGCGAATGCATCAGCGACACCCGTATCAAGAATCATGCAGTCTACCTTTCCCGCAAGAAGAGCCGCAAGAGCGTCACCGTATTTCTCATACTGGCTTACTCTGTCGCCAAGCTGCTCGCTGGCC
>CAZBNY010000148.1:0-3289 GCA_964493235.1 uncultured Lachnospiraceae bacterium | reverse complement strand
AACGCCCGCTGTGTAATCTCCGTCAAGAAGAGCCTGATAGCCAGCGATCTCTGAATCCTGAGGTACAAGGATTGACTGAGCGGCTACAAAGTAAGAATCTGAGAAGTTTACGCTTTCCTGACGTTCCTCTGTGATCGTGATGCCTGATACACCGACGTCAATTTTACCTGTCTGAACAGCCGCAACAACCGAGTCAAAATTCATGTCCTGAATTTCAAGTGTCATACCGATTCTGTCGCAAATTTCATTCATCATATCTACGTCAAATCCCTCAATAGTTGTCGCGTCATCAGCATATGACTCAAAGGGAGGAAAGTCTGCGCTGCAACCCATTATGAGCACATCGTCCTCTCCAACAGTCTGTTCTTCTCCTTCTGTTTCCTCTGGCTCGCTGCTGCTTGAGCTTGAGCAGCCAACAACGCCCAACACCATAATAGAAGCTATTGCCATTGCCAAAAATTTCTTCATAATTACCTCTTCCTCCTTAAAAATTTCTTATAATAAAGCCCTCCGGCTCTAAAAACAATTCAGATTATAACTCATAATAAATCACAATGCAAGCATTTTATGCAAAATTATAAGGTTTTTTTGTTTATAAATTCAAAGCCCTGCTTTGAGTATACGATCTTCTGTGCGCTGTATAGGCCGTAATAGCCGGAAAGCCTGTATGACACGGCGCAGGCTATCACATAATACAGCAGTCCCTCCGGCCCAAAAAGCTCTATGCTTAAGAATACCGACGTTATAGGGCAGTTGGTAACTCCGCAGAAAAGCGCCGCCATTCCAAGTCCGGCTCCGAGCGAGGGTCCTATTCCAAGCAGATTTCCGGCTATATTTCCGAATGTCGCGCCCACAAACAGTGTAGGAACTATTTCGCCGCCCTTAAAGCCTGCTCCCAGTGTAAACGCCGTAAATATCATCTTAAGCAGGAACGCCTCGGGTCTGGCCTCTCCCGCCACGGCTCTGTTTATCACGTCCATGCCGGCTCCGTTGTAGTCCCTTGTGCCAAATACATATGTAAGAGCGACAACTATTACGCCTCCGATGAACGCCGCGGCCATTCTGTTCGGTATTTTGTCATATAAATGATGTACCTTTTTAAGTATGAGACAGAAAAGCATACTGACTAAGGCGCACAGTACTCCGAAAACAGCGGTCTTTGCCATCATTATTATACTGACAGCCGGTATTTCCCCTACCAGCGTAAAGGCCGTGGCCTCTATTCCAAATAATGAGGCTACATACGCCCCGACCGCCGCCGAGATCACACAGGGCACGCCGGCCGAATGGTATATAACACCTACGCTGACTACCTCCATCGCGAATACAACGGCCGCTATCGGCGTACCGAAAAGAGCCGCAAAACCGGCGCTCATACCGCACATCGTTATGATCCTCTGCTCCTTTTCGTCAAGCCTGATATGGGTCCCGATATATGACGCTATGCTTCCGCCTATCTGCAAGGCCGCTCCCTCACGTCCGGACGAGCCTCCGAACAGGTGAGTTATGACCGTGCTTATGAATATGAGCGGAGCCGTCTTTATCGTCAGCGGATCATTTGAGCGCACGGCGTCCAGCACCAGATTTGTACCTCTGTCATTCTCCATTCCGGCCCTTTTATAGATCCATACTATTCCCACTCCGCCAAAGGGCAAAAGCCATATCAGCCAGGGAAATTCCGTTCTCAATTCCGTAGCCTTTTCCACCGAAAGATGAAAGAATACACCAACCAGGCCCACTACCAGGCCCACGACCGCAGCTATTACTATCCATCTGAGAAACTCAGCGAAGGAGCCGGCCGCGCTTTTCAATTCTTTCTCATTAATATTCATTTGTTATCCACTTCTCCTTATTAAAACTGTTTGCCGCCGTTATTTATGATATTATAAATCTCCTGTTATTTCAATAAAAAATGGCTTTATTTTATCAGTAAATACAAAATAAAGCCATAAACTGTTTCTTATTAAATTATATACACAAGCTCCATGTATAAATGTATATTTTATTGGTAGACAGTAAATCCGCTGTAAAGGTACATTATCTCCGAAGCCGCGGTATCGTCGAAATACAGCTTGACTATCCTGTAATCCCCAGGCTCCAACTCTCCGTACATATCCGCCCAGTAATAGCTGAAAGACGCTGTTCCTCCCTGCTCCACAACATATGTCACGTCATTCCAGTCGGGCATATCAGGACTGATATAATTAAGCTTTTTCCATGAGCCTTCAAGCTTTCTTTCGATCGAGAAATAATCACCGAAATATACCAGATTGTCACTGTTGTTTACTATGTCTATCACCATTCCCCTCGATGTGACCGTGCCCTCCACAGGTATGATACATACCGGATCATAAACGGATTCCTCGGACACATCAGGCACCGCGTAGTCATAACCCCATGTACTGAAAATAACAGGCTGGTTATTGGCCATTCTCGCCAGATCGACCCTATAAAGACCGCTGAACACGGCGCATATCACAGCAGCAAAGCATATCAAAAATATCGCCAGTTTCTTCATAGTTCTGCCCCCCTGTCAGCCTTCAGTGTACAACGGCATTTTGACCGAGGCCTTGAATACATCTCCGTCGGAGGTTATCTCAAGCCTGCCTCCCTGTATCTCGGAAAGGCTCTGCGTTATGGAAAGTCCCAGGCCGGCTCCGTCCGTCGTCCTTGAGGCGTCTCCCCTTACAAACCTTTCTGTAAGGCTCTTTAAATCAACATTGTCTATCGGGACTACGGACACGTTTTTAACTACGAATACACCATCTGTCTCCGTTTTGAATATGTCAATAAACACCCTTGTCTTAGGCATGGCGTATTTCAGGGCGTTGGATATGAGGTTCTCGGCTATCCTCCACATATGCCTTCCGTCGGCGTATATGAACACGTCCTCCGGAGCGTTTACCTTGAACTCCAGCTCCGACGCCTCTATCCTCTCCTCAAACTCGCCCAGCGACTGGTCTATGAGATCTCTCAGGTTCAGCTTGCTCTTTGTGACCGCTAAATTTCCGCTGGACGCCTTGCTGGCCTCCACCAGATCCTCAATGAGCGTTTTCAGCCTGTTTGTCTTTTCATCAAGTATGGCGATATAGTTCTCCGCCTTCTCATTATTAAGCTCCTCCCGTTTCAGCAGGTCAACATAGGTGATTATCGACGTAAGAGGAGTCTTAAGGTCGTGGGAAACATTGGTTATCAGCTCTGTTTTCATTTTTTCGCCCTTTACGGCCCTTCCGACAGCCTGCTTCATTCCGTTTTGCATATTTGATACGTCTATGGCGAAATTCTTGAG
>CAZBNY010000147.1:0-5123 GCA_964493235.1 uncultured Lachnospiraceae bacterium | reverse complement strand
TCCTGCTCATTACATATTACAGGACGATGAACGTATACGGCGGAGAACGCACTTATACGCTTAAAAAGCTTTTCGGCGGAAAAGTCAGACCAATATAAAAAATCAGGGAGGGCTGATGCCTTCCCTGATTTTTTTATTTTACTGATTATCCATAGTTTTGGCTGTTCCCGGCTCATTGATGTTTCCAAGTACCGCGGTTACCTCTACTGATGTGTCGCCGTTTCTTACGATGCCTATTTTTATCTCATCTCCTACATTACTTTCGCCCACAAAGGTAACGAGGGCGTTCATATTCATTACGGTCTTATCATTATACGAAACGATAACGTCGCCCTCCTGGATACCTGCCTCAGCGGCGCTGCCGCCCTCGATCACAGACGTTACAAGCACGCCTACGGGGAGTCTGTAAAGCTCTGAAAGCTGTGCCGTTATATCCTGTCCCGTGATTCCCAAGTAAGGCTTCTCTACCGAGCCTGTTTCCCTGATTTCCTTAAGTATAGGGACCGCTATGCTCGAAGGGATAGCGTAGCCGACGCCCTCAGCGTCACTGCCGCTTGTCGTAGTAAACGTCTTTGCCGTATTTATTCCGATAACGGCTCCCGAATAATCTATAAGCGCTCCGCCGCTGTTGCCGGGGTTAATGGCCGCGTCTGTCTGAATAACATCAAGCTTCTTGCCTTCCACCGTTACGGTCTTATTTTCAGCGCTTATCATTCCGCCGGTCGTAGTCTTGCCCTCGCCCAGTGAATTTCCGATAGCGATTACCGGCTCGCCAAGAACTATATTTCCGGAGTCGTCAAACGTAGCTATCGTTACATTCGTTATGCCCTGGGCCTCAAGGTCGGCCTTTTCGATCGAGAGTACAGCCAGATCTGTAGTCTCGTCATATCCAACTATAGAAGCCGGTATGGTATCGTCCGCGTCGTCAAAGGCGATGGCGATGTTCTGGGCTCCGCTTATTACGTGTTCATTTGTGGCTACATATACAAGCGAGTCGTCCTCCGAGAATATGATACCGCTGCCGGCTCCCTGCGCCTGATACGGTACAGAATAGAGTCCATAGTTGGCAGTTCCCTGTGTCAGTGTCGTTATACTTACGACAGCACTGTATACCGATGCGATAGCGTCCGATGCCGAGCTGAATTTAACGGACGATACGTTGGACGCCGTTGTAGTAAGCACGCCGTCATAGGTTCTTCCCTGGTTTTTGCTTACGCTCCTTGAGAATCCATAGCCGGCACCAAGTCCGGCGCCAAGTCCTATACTGCATATAAGTCCCACGGCTATTACCCTGCCGAAGGTAACGCCCTTTTTCTTTGGTTTGACCTTGACCTCATAGTAAGGCACTTTTCCGTTTCCGCCCTCGGTCCTGTTTTCAGCGGAAGTTCTTTCCTCACTGTCATTCTCTGTTTTATCCTCGGCCTCTCTCGATATTTCCTCCACGGGTGCGTTTATTTCCTCTCTCGCCGTGCCCTCAAAGGGTCTGTCATAGACATTCTCAGCCTTTTCGGCCTCGTTAGCGGGGTCGTCAGCGTTTATGTAGCCTTTGGAATCCACTGTCCTTTCCTCATTTATATTATCGTTGTCCTCATTGTTGTTTTTTGATGTTTCCTCATACCAGCTCATAAAGCAAGCCTCCTTAAAACTCTATTTAAAATGTATTATAAGCTTTTCGCTTTCTATGAATTGAATTATATCCGCTATATTTGAACGGAATATGAACATAGTTTAAAAAATAAGTTAATAAACGGTTATCCTAAAATGAACATATTTATTTTTTTCAAGCTATCTGCTATAATCTTTACCATACGAGGAGGTTTTCAAATGACAAAAATAATAATAGCGACCTCAAACGAGGGAAAAATGAAAGAATTCCGCGCTATTCTGGCACATAAGGACGTTGAGATCATGTCAATGAAGGAAGCGGGGATCGATATCGAGATAGATGAGAACGGTACGACCTTTGAGGAGAACGCCGCCATAAAGGCAAAGACCGTATGCGATTATTCGGGTTGCCTCTGCCTTTCGGACGACAGCGGTCTTGTAATAGACTGCCTTAACGGCGAGCCCGGAATATATTCCGCCCGCTATCTTGGCCACGATACTCCCTATGAGGAGAAAAACAGGATAATAACAGAACGTCTTAAGGACGTTCCTGAGGAAAAGCGCTCCGCCCGTTTCGTGTGCGCCGTCGCGGCGGCCTTTCCCGACGGCAGGGTGATGACCGTCAAGGACACTATGGAGGGCAGAATAGCTGACGCTCCGTCAGGAAAAGGCGGCTTCGGTTACGATCCTATATTCTTTTTCCCGCCCAAGGGGATCACAAGCGCTGAAATGACGGCGGAGGAGAAGAATTCCGTAAGCCACCGCGGCAAGGCTCTCAGAAAAATGGCCGCGCTTCTTGAAAAGGAGCTTTGACACGATGAAGGCAATTGTTTTCTCTGACAGCCACAATTCCGTCTGGCTTATGAACGAGCTTGCGGAAAAATATAGATCTAAGCTCAACTGTATAATCCATCTCGGCGACTGCACCGGCGACACCGAGGAGCTTCACGGCATATGCCCTTCCCTGCCGATATATCAGGTGAGGGGCAACAACGACTACGACTCGCTTTTCCCGGCCGAACGTGTCATTACCCTCGGCTCAAAGCGTGTTTACATGACGCACGGCCATAGGCACCGGGTATACTACACCACCGACAGGATATATTATTCCGCCGCCGAAGAACAGGCCGACATTGCCCTTTTCGGACACACCCATGTTCCCTGTCTGGAAAACGATGGCGGAATTATCGTCCTTAACCCCGGCAGCATATCGCTTCCCAGAAGCTCCGTGGGAAAGACGTTCGCCTTCATAACGATCGAAAACGGTAAAACCATTGTCTCAATAATGGGTTATGACAAAGGCGGCATACGCATGGTCAAAACCCTTACAGTATAAAATATATAAAAGTTTAAATTTAACGCGGAATTTTCTATAAACTATTTAAAAAAATCCTAGATTGTGATAGAATATCATAGTAAACTTTTTACAAGCTGTGCAAAATGCGCAAGCTAAAACTTTTAAAGGAGGATTATACCATGAAAAGAAAATTTATTTCTCTTCTCACGGCGGCTGTAATGGTTCTTGGTCTTTCGGTTCCCGTAATGGCTGAGGAAACGCCGTCGATGGAAGGCAAGCTCGTAGTTATCCATACAAATGATATGCACGGATACTATGAAACAACTGAAACAGCTATCGGTATTGCCGGAGCTAAAGGACTCAAGGATTATTATGAGGCCCAGGGAGCAGATGTTCTTCTGTTCGATGCCGGCGATTTTTCGCAGGGTCAGACGCTTGTAAGCTATTACAAGGGCAAAAACGCCGCTGAATATATAGCTGCGGCAGGTTACGATGCTGTTTCAATGGGTAACCATGAATTTGACTACACATTTGATATTCTGCTTGACAACATTAAGGTTCTTACTGACGCCGGAGTAAACGTTCTTGATGCCAACGTAGTATACAAAGAAACAGGCGAGCCTGTTTTTGGCGACAATGCCGTATTTGAGTTTGACGGAATCAAGGTAGGCGTATTCGGACTTGACACGGCTGAGACTCTTACAAAGGCCAGTCCCAGCAACGTAAAGCTTGTAAACTTTATTGATAAGGAAGAAATGTTCAAGGTGGCTCAGACTCAGGTTGATGAGCTTAAGGCTGAGGGCTGCGACTACATAATCGCTCTTACTCACCTTGGAGTTGATGAGGAAAGCACGGGCAGACGTTCAACAGAGCTTGCGGCAGCCGTAACAGGTATCGACCTTATTATTGATGGACACAGCCATACAGTAATGGACGGCGGAGAAAAAGTCGGTGATACACTCATCGTAAGCACAGGCTCATATCTTGCTAATTTAGGCACAGTTGTTATTGACGAGGCTGATAAGACAACAGAGGCTAAGCTTATTTCAGCCGCTGATTATGCAGCAGGTATCGCTCAGTATGATGAGACAGTTGCCGCAATCGTAGCGGAAGACGTTGCTGAGGTATCGGCCGCTTATTCAGAAATATTTGCTTATACAGAGGTTTATCTTGAGGGTACAAAAGCAATCGTTCGTTCACAGGAGACAAACCTTGGTGACTTTACTGCCGACGCTTATCGTTACACAGCTCAGAAATATTCTGACGAGCAGGAGCTTGGCATAACAGTTGACTGCGCTATCTCAAACGGCGGCGGAATCCGTGTTTCAGTTGAACCCGGCGACATCTCGATGGACACTCTTGTAACCGTATTCCCCTTCGGAAACTCAGTATGCTTCGTAACTATCACAGGTGAGCAGCTTCTTGAGATACTTGAGGCGTCAACCTTCTGCACACCCGAAACTATCGGAGGCTTCCCTCAGGTTTCAGGTATCGAATACACGCTTGACATAAGCGTACCTTACGAAAACGGAGAACAGTATCCCGATTCAACATACTACGCTCCCGCTAACCCCGGCAGCAGAGTGACCATCAAATCGGTTAATGGCAAAGAATTCGATCCTGCCGCTAACTACACAGTAGCTGTCAACGCGTTCCAGGCTGAAGGCGGAGACACATACTATGAGTTAACACAGAATTCCTTCTACTGCGATACACAGGTTCTTGACTGCGACTCACTCATTGAGTATGTAAACTCACTCAACGGAGTTATCGGTCAGGAATACGCTGCTCCTCAGGGACGTATCGAGATCGTCGGAACAGCTCCCGTTGCTGAACCCGAACCCGAAGTAACTCCTGCTGAGCCCGTTGTTGAGCCTGCTCCTGTTCCCGAGGAGCTTCCTTCGTCTAACGTATACACAGTTGTAAGCGGCGACAATCTCTGGAAGATCGCTAAATCACAGCTTGGAGACGGAAAACTTTGGACAGGCATCTACGAGGACAACAAGGCTGAAATCGCTAACCCTAACATAATTTATGTTGGTCAGGAATTAGTAGTAAATAAATAATCATACAAAACAGAGGGTCCCTGAAAAGGGACTCTTTTTAATTTGCTTTTGTAAGCCGAGGTTCACCATCGGGGGGGTGCACTCTCCGAGTGCACATTTCTGCGAGGGGCTCATCTCGGAGTTTCGAAGCCCGAACGTCTCCTCTGTTTGGCTGT
>CAZBNY010000146.1:0-5127 GCA_964493235.1 uncultured Lachnospiraceae bacterium | reverse complement strand
TAAGTAGTACGGCACCCAAAGAAACTGCTATATTAAACCCTGCCGCCGACCAAAGGCATGTCCCAAAAATCCGAAAAATTATCGATAAAAAGGCCGGCAAGCCGATTACGTGCGGATACAACGCTATATAGTCCTGATACGATACCGCCCCATTTGCCAAACAATCAGCCAGAGTATAATAAACGTGAAAATCGCTGATTGGCTGCGGTAACACTTTTAATATCCACACAAATCGTACCGCAAAAGCTGCTACTAATAAAACGCCCCAAAACAAAAGATTTGAAAACCTTTTAGAGCGGCAAATAGTTGGCACCATCAACCGTTCAACCTTCTTACGCTGCCAATACCAAAAGCCGGCTAAACACGCCAGCGGTATAATTGCGGCGAAATTGAGACCGATTTGCGCAATATACATCAGCGATAAATCAGAAAAGGCTCCATAAACCACAGTATATACGAGGAAGATGATACAAAACAAAAACAAAAGGACGATGCAGAAGCTGCAAAATAGATTCTTTTTCAAGACATCCTTCCTCTCGTATTAGTTTCGTTTATATTTTTCTTCATCATTGAAACGATCCGACTTTTACAAGCTTTTCACATATATTTCTCAGTATCGCAAAACACTTGACAAAATTATAAATCATTCACTATGAGTCTTTTATCAATTTACGTAATTATCTTATCAAGAATCAACTATGAAGTCAATTTCTCAATGAAAATAACGATAAAAAATCCCTCAAATTATGGAACTAATAAACAAACCTCTCGTCTAACAAGTATCCACCCTCCACCCCTTTATATTATTTCATATTAAAAAATCGTTCTCACCACCCGGGAACGATTTTTTATTGCCAGTTTTATTCTCTAAATTATAATATTACTTATAAAATGTTTATGGCAAAATAATAGTATAAATCGAATTGCGCCAGCGGTTGCAAGAATTTAAAGGAACTATTTTGTGTTACTATGTTTACGCTGATTTGCGTCAACTGATCCGTAATAAAAAATACTATATTTAACCTTAACAGTACCTGTATTGTTATAGCTCATCGTTTAAGCACCGTTAAAAACTGCGACCGTATTTACGTAATGGATAAGGGCACAATAGTGGAAGAAGGAACGCACAATGAATTAATAAAACTTAACGGAATGTATGCGAGGCTTTGGAAAAATCAGTAGATTAAGACAAAAAGGAGTGGTGCAAGCGCTCCTTTTTGTCATACAGCCGGACAAAATTTATTACCGTATCAAACTCAAATCTTTGATACTGATTTGAAAATAAAATAATTTTCAAGATAAGACAGATAATAGCCTTTGCGGAACCTCTACAATATTCAAAATATAAAAAACTTTAATAAAAATTTAAGGAAAAATTTAAGTTTCTTTTAAGTAATAATTATATAATAAAAAAATACAATGTTCATTATAAAATTTATTTTTTAATCTGCTTAGCGGCTTAAGCTAAGTCAGGCATTGAAGAACGAGGCTATAAGCTGGATTTTTTATCAATTATCGCTCATACTCGTTTTTCATGTAAGAGAGTTTCGCTTTAAGAATATTCAGCTGATAACGAAAGGAATAGTAATATGGACGAGGAAAAATTAAAAGATATGGAGAAACAATCCGATGGGGATATTTCAGAAGACGGTGGACAGAAACACAAAAAGCTGCCTGATATCAAGGATAAAATATCGGATATGTCAAAAAAGAAAAAGATAATCACTATAATTGTAGTACTTGTTATAATATTTATTGCCGTTAAGATTTTTGGCGGAAGTCGAAAACAAGGTATCCAGGAATCGTCAGCGTATACATACGGAACAGTTGTCAGGACAACCGTTATTGACAGCATATCAGGCTCGGGAACTTTGCAGCCGGCAGATCAGTATACTGTTTCAACGCTTGTTAGAGGAGATGTCCTGAGTGATTATTTTGAGGAGGGCGATATAGTCCAGAAGGATCAGGTGCTTTATGAGCTTGACTCGTCTGATACAGAGACTTCCATTGAGAGGGCTGAGCTTTCCGCCTCATCAGCTCAGAGAAACTATAACTCTGTGATAAAGGATCTTGATAACCTCAATGTTAAAACAAAAATAGCCGGAGTTGTTACTGATGTTCTTGTCGAGGTTGGTGACAATGTAAATTCCGGACAGGAGGTCGCGAGAGTTAGAGATGACTCGGAGATGACGCTTGAGCTTCCTTTTCCCGCCGATGACGCAGAGAGCTTTTATATAGGTCAGACGGCAGAGGTTACACTTTACGGCTCGTTTGAGACACTAAGCGGAACTGTTACATCAATCAGTGGAGCAACACAGGTAACAACAGGAAATATGATGGTTAAAAATGTAAAAATAAACATATCAAATCCAGGCGCTATTTCTGAAGATCAGCTTGCTACGGCCGAAATAGGATCATCTGGCTCAACGCAAAGCGGTAAGCTTACTTTTAAGGAAAACAGAAGCATATACGCAGAGGTAAGCGGAGAGGTTGTCGCTATTGTGAATGACGAAGGCTCGCAGGTGTCGCCGGGCAGCACAATAATCAGACTTGAAAGCGACAACGTCACAAATTCAGTCGAGGCAGCAGCAGATAATGTGAGAGATTCTCAATTAAGCTTAGAGAATCAATATGAGTCTTTGGAAGACTATACGATTACCTCACCGATTGACGGTACGGTAATTGTTAAGAATGTTAAGCAGGGAGATACAATAGATGACAATAACTCAAAACTATGTATAATATATGACCTTTCATATCTTACAGTAACTATGAACATAGATGAGCTTGATATAAATAAGATTGAGGTTGGACAGTCCGTAACCATTACCGCTGATGCTGTTGAAAATGAGGTATTTACCGGCGAGGTGACAAAAATAAATCTTAACGGATCTACAACTAACGGAGTAACTACATATCCGGTTGAGGTCAGACTTTATGACTACGGGGACGAGCTTCTTCCGGGAATGAATGTAAGTACAGAAATTATTATAAGCGAGGCTAACAATGTAATAGCTGTTCCCACAAGCGCGGTTGTGAGAGGCGATATGGTATTGGTTAAGACAGGCAATAATTCGAATATTGAAGGTGTGCCTGACGGATACGAGTACGTTGCTGTGGAGACAGGCGTAAGCAGCGATAACTATGTTGAAATCAAGAGCGGTCTTGAGGAAGGCGATGAGATAGCCTATATCTATACTGAATCCGATGACAGTATGTTTATGATGATGGGCGGTGGCCCCGGCGGTGGCGGTCCCGGCGGTGGCGGTCCTATGTGATAAAAGGAGGAGATGACACATGACTCCTCTGATAGAGTTTAAAAATGTATCAAAAATTTATAAAATGGGGGATACTACTATAAGGGCGGCTGACCATATAAGCTTTTCAATATATAAAGGCGAGTTTATTGCGATAGTCGGTCAGTCCGGTTCCGGCAAATCTACCTGTATGAATATAATCGGTTGCCTTGACGTGCCGACAGAGGGAGAGTATTTTCTGGGCGGCAAAAATGTCGGAAAGATGAACAAGAATGAACTGGCGGAGATAAGAAATGAAATGCTTGGATTTATATTCCAGCAGTATAATCTTCTTCCTAAGTTGAATTTGGTTGAAAACGTCGAGATTCCGCTGATGTATGCCGGAGTTTCAAGATCGGAAAGAAGAAAAAGAGCCGAGCGGGCATTAATGAGCGTCGGACTGCTGGATAAAGCAAAGCATTTGCCAAATCAGCTTTCGGGCGGACAGCAGCAGCGTGTGTCAATAGCGAGAGCGCTTGTCGGGGAACCCTCGGTAATACTTGCAGATGAGCCTACGGGAGCGTTGGACTCAAAAACAGGCAGGGAAGTGCTTAAAATACTCCAAGACCTTCATAAGGCCGGAAACACGGTTGTCCTCATTACCCATGACAACTCCATAGCCGCTACGGCTGAAAGAGTAATAAGGCTGGAAGACGGACGCAAGGTATACGACGGGCCTTCAAGCGATCCGCAGGCGTTTGTCCACGCGGCGATAAATCTGGACGAAAATGAGGAAGGAGGAGAAGAATGAATATTTACGAATCCTTCTCAATGGCAATTAAAAATATAATGTCAAGCAAAGTAAGATCGCTGCTTACCATGCTTGGCATAATTATCGGTGTCTCAGCGGTTATAGTAATAACCGGCCTTGGAAACGGACTGGAAAAATATATGAGGGAACAGTTTGAGAGCATGGGAACGAATACACTTACTGTAAGTATATTCGGACGCGGTGATCAGAAAATATCCGTTGATGATATGCAGGAAATAGTTGATGAGAATTCCGAGTATTTAGATAAAATGACTCCAAGTGTGAATTTTATGGGAAGCGTCAAGTACGGAACCGAAACCCTCAGCTCAACCTCGGTATCCGGTGTAAGCGAAGAGTTTATAGACATAAATGGAATGACTATTTCATCGGGTAGAAACCTTCAATATATGGATATGAAAAATCGTACTAATGTCTGCATAATAGGCAGCTATGTAAATCAGGCATATTATGGAAATCAGGGGCTGGGAGACAAGATAAAGCTTAACGGAAGGGATTTTACGATAGTAGGAGTAATCAATGAAAAGGCAGACAGTACGGAATACTCCGATGACGATTGTGTTTATGTTCCGTATTCAACGCTTTCCAGAATGATGAGTATGAGCAGTGTAGACAGCTATACCGTCACGTTTTTGAGTGATGACGTAGCCGATGCTGCGAAAACAGCGCTGGAGGACGCGCTGACAAACTATTTCAAGGGCGACTCTGACACATTTTATGTAATGAGTATGGCTGAGATGCTGGACACAATGACAGAAATGATGAATACAATGATTCTCATACTTGCTTTGATCGCCGGAATTTCACTTATAGTAGGCGGTATAGGAATTATGAATATTATGCTCGTATCCGTCACGGAGCGTACAAAGGAAATAGGTATAAGAAAAGCTTTGGGTGCCAAGGAAAAATATATAATGAGTCAGTTTGTCTTGGAGGCCGCGGCAACCAGTGTGCTGGGCGGAGTGATAGGAATTCTGTTTGGGTATGTCCTTTCATTTGGCGCGACTAAGATTATTGTCAGTATGCTTGGAGAGGAAATGACAGTATCCCCGTCATTCAGCG
>CAZBNY010000145.1:0-5160 GCA_964493235.1 uncultured Lachnospiraceae bacterium | reverse complement strand
CCCTTGACACGACGTCAAGAGAGCTGAAGCTGCCCGGCGGGACGTCGGTGGTGTTGACCGATACGGTCGGATTTATAAGGAAGCTGCCGCATCATCTCATTCAGGCGTTCAGGGCGACGCTGGAGGAAATGAGGTATGCCGATATACTTCTTCATGTCGTTGACGTGTCCAATGACGAGAGAGAGGAGCAGATGGCGACGGTTTATTCTACGCTTAAGGACTTGGGCTGCGGAGAAACTCCCGTGATAACGGCGTTCAATAAGATCGACAGGGACGTTTTGAAGCCGCTCCCGCTGGATAAGACGGCCCGTGAGACCGTGGAAATATCGGCGCGGGACGGATCGGGACTTGACGAGCTTTTAACGGAAATCGAGAAAGTCATAAAGAGCTTTAAAAAGCACATCAAGGTGCTTGTGCCCTATTCCGAGGGCAGGCTGATGGCTATGGTATATGCCAAATGTGAGGTAATACATGAGGAGCATCTGGAAAACGGCGTAATGGCTGATCTGTATGCTGATGATGAGATGGAGAACAGGCTTGAAAAATTTACTGTTTTGAAGGAAATTTAGAGAAAAAACGGGCGTTTATGCCCGTTTTTTGTTCAAAGCGGGACAAACCGTGCGCATTTAGTCGTTTTCCTGAAAAATATGTCGATAAGATATTGTTGTCATTTTATACCGACGGACTAATAATTAAATTGCGGCTTAAAAATAAGCGGCAGAGATATTAAATGGGAGGTATTATAAGAAATGAGGTTCAACAAAATCTTAATCAGCAGAAGTAAAAGCTGTCCGTTCAACAGCTATTATCTGACTGAGCGCGGGACCGATAACGGTCTGATTTTCGGAGCGGCGATAGAAAACGACGAAAACAGAGACTGCGCCGTAGGTCTGTTTGAGGACAGGAGAGAGGCGGAGCTTTTTGTGCGGCTCCTGCTTAAAAACGATGTTTCTCCGATTCATCTTTTTGAAACGGCCGACGATTATATGGGACGGCTGTGTTTTGAACAATAAAAACCTTGTTTTTGCTTCGATAAAATGTTACCATATTGGTAAAATATTATTGGAGTTGATATTTTGGAAAAGCTTAATTGTAAATATATTTTGTTTGATCTTGACGGAACGATAACAGAATCGCATCCCGGTATTACCCGTTCTGTAAAATACGCGCTTGAAAAACATGGCTTTGAGCCTCCTGAGCTTGATGAGCTCAAGGTTTTTGTAGGCCCTCCGCTGGTAGAGATGTTTATGGAAAAATACGGCGTTTCATTTGAGAAGGCTACGGAAATGGTCACCACCTATAGGGAAAGATATGTGACTATAGGCAAGTTTGAGTGCGGAGTGTATAACGGATTGGAAGATACGCTGAAAAGGCTGCGCTCTATGGGTAAAATTCTTTGTGTCGCCACATCAAAGCCTGAAGGCTCCGCCAAGGAGGTGCTGGAGCATTTTGGTCTTACGGGATATTTTGATTTCATCGGCGGCGACACCGATAAGCACGACAGGGTAAACAAAACGGCAGTCATTAATTATGTAATGGCAAGTATGGGAATTACGGATAAGAACGACGTGATAATGGTTGGAGATACACACTATGACGTGCTCGGGGCCAAAGAGAGCGGTATAAAATGTATCGGAGTCCTGTACGGCTACGGCGATCTCAAAAAGCTTGAGGAGGCCGGAGCTTACAGGCTGGCTGAAAGACCAGAGGACATAGCGGAGATGTTTTGATTGTGAAGAAAATATTTTACTATGACAATACATACGCTGGAAGGATAGGCATAGCCGAGGAGGACGGAGCTATAACCCACATTATTTTTTCCGAGAAAGACTGGCCGGTCGAGGAGACTGAGCTCATAAAGAAGGCAAAAGCCCAATTGGACGAGTATTTCACGGGAAAAAGGAAGGAATTTGACTTCCCCACAAGGCTTGAGGGAACGGACTTCCAGAAGAAGGTATGGGAGGCTTTAAGGACTATACCGTATGGAAAAACCGTTACTTATAAACAAATAGCCGAGCTTGTAGACTGCCCGAAGGGGTTTAGGGCAGTCGGACTTGCGAATAACAGAAATCCGATATCGATAGTATACCCGTGCCATAGGGTGGTCGGCTCTGACGGGTCGCTTACCGGCTACGGCGGCGGGATAGATGTCAAGGCAAAGCTGCTGGCCCTTGAAAGGCGCAATTCTCTTAGGACAGCCGTCGGTGTAGACATAGGCGGGACAGAGGTAAAGATCGGGCTTTTTGAGGAGAACGGAGAGCTTATTACAAAAACGGCCATACCGACAAGACATGAGGATAATTGCGCCCATGTACTGGAGGACACGGCTAAAAAGATAGACGAGCTTTTAACGGAGCGGGGCATTGATAAGAAGGATACCGTAGGTATAGGCATAGGTATACCGGGACCTGTTTATGGAGGAATAGTCAGGCACTGCGTGAACCTGCGCTGGGAGAGCAGTGTGGACGCAGCCGGAATAATGGAGAGGCTTACGGGAATAAGGTCGTCGGTGCTCAACGACGCCAATGCCGCGGCCTTAGGCGAGCAGTGGCTGGGTGGCGCGAAGGGCTGCGACAGTATGGTGCTTGCCACTATAGGAACGGGAATAGGCGGGGGTATAGTTATCGGCGGAAATATCCTGACGGGAGAAAACGGAGCCGGCGGAGAGATAGGCCATATAACTGTGGAATATGAAAACGGAAGGCAGTGCAACTGCGGCAGGAGAGGCTGTCTGGAGAACTATGCCTCGGCTACGGGTATAGTGCGTACAGCGGAGGAGGTACTTGAAAAAAGTACGGAGCCGTCTATGCTTAAGAGTGAAAATCTTTCGGCAAAGGCTGTGTTTGACGCCGCCGCTGAGGGCGACAGAGCTGCCCTTAAGACCGTTGATATTTTCGGAAGGTATCTGGGCCGCGCCTTGGCAAACATAGCGACAATTGTGGATCCGGAGGTAATAGTCCTTGGCGGCGGAGTTGTTAGGGCCGGAGAGATAGTAAGAGCGACCGTTGAGAAATACTACAGGGAAAGCGCTTTCAAAACAGTCAGGGAAACAAGAATAGTCCTTGCGGAGCTGGCAAATGACGCGGGAATGTACGGCGCGGCGAAATACAGCATATGTCAGAATCCTGAAAAGGACGGACTTTGACCGAGGGCCTGTATCGGCGTGCCATAAAGCTGAGAAAACAGAGAGGAGCAGGGAAAACAGAAGGTTTCCCCGTTCCCCTTCGATGAATTGATTTTACCGATTAAGGGTGGTCTTATGTTAAGGGCAATAAATTATTGCGGACTCAGAATAGAATATGAGTTTATTAAAAAAGACATAAAAAATATAAATATCAGAATAACCTCCGATGGCGGGATAGCTGTTTCCGCGCCTGCCGGGATGTCGCCTGAAAAGGTGGATTCCTTTGTGGAGGAAAAGGCCGAATGGATATTCAGGAAGCTGGCCGATGTGGAAAAACGCCGTGAGGGTATGCCTGACGACGGCTTTTATGACGGAAAGACGCTTTATTATCTGGGCGGCGAATATACGTTAAGGCTTGCGAAAGGCAGAAAATTTGAGGTCAGGAGGACGGCTGACAAGATAATAGTATCATCAAGGACCGGAGACGAGAATTTAAAGCCAAAGTATATTTCATGGCTGACAAGGGAGGCCATGCCGGTATTTGAGGATTCCCTGACGAGAATGCTTGACAAGGCGGCGGAATATAAAATAAAGAGGCCTGAAATATATATAAGAAACATGAAAAGCCGCTGGGGAAGCTGCAACAGCGTGAAAAAACGCATAGGTCTTAATGTGCAGCTGATTAAGGCGGATATAGGCTGCGTTGACCAGGTGGTGATGCACGAGCTTGTGCATTTTGTGGTGTTTGACCACAGCGAGAGGTTTTATGCGGTGCTTAACGGCCTTATGCCGGATTGGCGGGAAAGAAAAGAAAGACTGGAAACAAAATATAAGGACGGAATAATATAAAACCCCGGCAGAAAATGTCGGGGTGATTTTTATTCCCGGCCCTTGCGGGCGTCTGTCCGGACGTCGTTGGCGGAATATTTCTCAAGCTCGTCAAGAGAGAGCCTGACCGTGCTGTTAAGGATTCCTCCGGCTGTATATACCGTCTCAAAACGCTTAAGCGATACGTTGAGATATATTTTAACGCCGTCAATTACGGCAAATGGGCATACCGCCCCGGGAATGCGGCCTATCTCGTCTTTGACACGGTCGAAGGGAGCATTACGATTTTTTGGAAAAAGCAAACCTTGTATTTGGGATTGCCTATTTCGATGTCGCCCGACATGACTATAAGAGCTGCGCTCTTCTTATGGACAAAGGACATGGTTTTCACTATATGCGCAGGCTCGCAGCTTATCGCCTCGGCGGTGTGCTCTACAGCGTCCCCGATATGCTCACATGCAACTACCCTTTCACCAAGACCTGTTCCGTCAAAATATGCTTTTACTCTTTTGTATGACATTTTATCACCTTTACTTACTTGAGATCTGTTGAATAATACATTATACTGATACAATAAATTAGTAAAACAAATAATTATAATTTTAAAATTAGAAAAAATGATTGATATATCGCGCTTCAAAAAATTATGGAGCTGAAACCTGCCATTGGCTGCCGCAGCTTGTTAAGCGATTTCAGGAGGGATACCCGAATGTTCAGTTTATACTTCATCAGGGAGATTACAGCTTGATACAGGAATGGATAAAAACGGGTCAGTGGTATTCGGATTTATTACGCTGCCGGCCGTGACCGGACTTAGGGCAAGGATAATTAAGGAAGGGGAAATGCTTGCCGTACTGCCAAAGAATCACAGGCCGGCTGAGCAAAAAAGGGTGAGACTTGAGTACATCGCGGAGGACCCGTTCATATTGCCTGAGAAGGGAAGTTACAGCGAGCCGCCGGAAACCTTCAGGACGTTGGGAATAAAACCTGACATAAAATACACGATACATGACAACTCCGCTATTATGACAATAGCGGAGGCCGGACTGGAAGTGAGCATACTTTCGGGGTTTGTACTGAAACTAACGAATTATGATATGGCTGCATTGCCGGCCGAGCCTCCGTTAATAAGGACGATCACCATCGGCTTCAAGAATAAAAACAGCCTACAGATATCGAGCAGATACTTTATAGAATTTATATTTGAA
>CAZBNY010000144.1:0-5190 GCA_964493235.1 uncultured Lachnospiraceae bacterium | reverse complement strand
TCACACAACTCTTTCGAGTCATTAGTTCGCTCCTCATTGTCAATATTTGATCTCACTAACCAACTGGAGATTGCGAGATTCGAACTCGCGACCCCCTGCTTGCAAGGCAGGTGCTCTCCCAACTGAGCTAAACCCCCATAGGCAACTTACTTATTTTTACTCTTTTTTCAGTCGCCTAGACATATTATCATAATATGTACGCCATTGTCAATAACAAATTTCGATTTTATATGCAAAAGTTTTTAAGCCATTATCCTCAGCACCACATACAGCAATATATTGTTCCTATAAAACCAACCGGCGGCAAAGGACTTCTCCAACATTGCTATAAAATCCTGCGCCCACGGCTTACAGCAGAAAAATGTAATTATTATTCCCGCTATCCATACTATACACACGCCTTTTGCCGCTCCGACGACAAAACCTCCCGCCCTGCTGAAAAGGCCGATCACAGGCATATCGTTGGCTGTGTCCAATATTCTCAGTATTATCCTTCCAATTATAAGACCCACAAAATATAAAATTATGACTACCGCAATGCTTACCAATATATTTGCCAAAAAACCCGCTATATATTCCTTCAACGTCTGGGCGTCAAAGATGCTGTAAACAACAGAATTATTATTGTTTACAAGGGCCTGCTTTATGAATTCCGGCACATCCATGCCCGAAATTATGTCATTCTGCGCGCTCATCGTCATATCCGGAAGAAGGTTTTCCAGCTTAAGTCCGCTTTCGATTTTGTCAGCCACAAACGGAAATATGAAGGTTCCTCTTACATATTTGATCACGGTCGAACTCATCTTCCACGAAAGTATTACGCCAAAAAGTGTCGGCATAAACCACAGCAGAGCGCCGGCAAGTCCCTTTTTCGCGTTAAACACAGCGAAAACGGCTATTGTCAGCAGCACGGCCACATCCAAATATGTAAATTTCACAGCGACTTCAGGACTCATATGATCACCTCTCTTAAGGCTCCTGACCGTTTGTATTCTCAGGGTCGGTCTCGCCGGTTTTATTCTCACCCGCGTTTTCCTCGGGATCCTCGGGGTTGGACTGCTCATCTGCTTCCCCCGAACCGCCGGTCTCATCATTTTCAGGTACAGCGGTGTTCACCTTTGAGCCCGGCTCATGCTCTGCCGCGTTAAAATCCCTCATATCAGCGGCCACAGCCCAGGTTTTCGTCGAATATATACATCTGTTTATTCCGGACGTAGGATAAATGTCAATGCTTCCGGCAGCGCTTAGTGTCCACTCCAGCTTTCCTCCGGAGCTTATTCCGTAATACGCGGAGCCGTCGCCAAGCACTATTCCTCCGTCAGAAACGACCGCGTACTGCGGCTCCGTGCCTATCGAGCAGCCCTCTGAAATTCCGCCTCTCGATGAAACAAACATCACGGTTCCGGGTTCCGTACCGTCCTTATCGGAAAGCTCATCGCCATATATGACGGCTATCTTGCTTCCGCAAATTCCTACTCCCATTATCTCATTTGTCACATCGACCGAGCTTTCCTCCACGCCTATCGATGAAAACGTCATTATATGTCTGTCGCCTATGGCTGTCAGGCTGTTTTTAGACGTGAAATACAGCTTAAACACTATCTCGTCCTCCTTTGAGGCCGCCGCAAACATACTGTCAGTATAGTCTGCACCCTTATCGGCATTCACATAGAAAAATCCGAGCTTTGTTTTTATGACCACGCCTGTCGTATCCATATAGCTTATGGCTATTATTTCCCCATCGGGAGAAATATCACAGCACAGCGGATAAACCCCCGTATCGGCCTCGAGCCTTTGGAAAAGCATATTCCCCGAAGGACTGTATACAGTGACCATATATGAGGTCCCGCTTGTGATGACGGCCGCACTGCCGTTTTCGCCGACGGATACGCTCATTATTGGGTCGGAGGTCTGAACGTTGTATACTATTCCCTCCTTGTCATATACCCTGAGATTACGCCCGTCAGTCTCGTATATGGCTGTGTAGTCGCCTCTGGCCGCTGAGATCGGTGCCGACATCGAATATGTATCGCTCCACTGCTGATCCCACGACCGGTTATAAAAAACGGCTCCGTCCCTGTCATACTTCAAGGTCTCGTTTCCATATGCCCTGAAGGCGGTCCTGCTGTCCGAGCTGTAGGAAACGGCGTCACCGGCCGAGCTAAGACCCATGTTTGTCACAAATAAAATAACAGCCGCCGCAGCCGCTATTATTATTACCGCTGTCAAAATACTTCTGCCGTTTAAGGCAAAACCTTTTCTTGTCGTTTTTCTGCTCATATAAAATTCTCCCGGATATTCTTTAGTATTTCTATTATAACTATTAGGCGGCCGAAAGTATAGACAAAAATCCTTTATTTTTTCTTAATATAAAACAACAAAGTATTTAAAAGCTGCAATACTCCCGCTATTCCGAAAAGCGGGTATATTTTTGACACAAAATCCGAAAAGCTCACCGTCGAAAATACAGTTGCCAAAACGATCAGTATCCCGACCGAGGCATTGTGGCCTATTGATGTTTTTTCCTCAAGAAACGCCGTCGCGGCAATGCCGTTACAGACGGCAGTCGTAAGTACCGACGCTAAAAATACCGCTCCGTATGCAAAAAAATAATCTCTGCCAAGGCTCCTTGATACAAAGGCAAAGGGCAGCTCTGTCCCAACGGCGTAACGTCCGCCGGAAAGCACCGCGTTGCCTATCGCTATCCCCATGAGCGTCATGGCCGTTCCGCATATCAGTCCCGTTATCACGCCGTCATACCGGCTCTTGGACTTTTCCGCCTGCACCAGCACCGACGCGGAGCTTATCGTATTGTAAGAGACGTATATCACGGCCGAAAGCATCACCGGGCCGCCCTTTAGGTCCAAGTCCCTTCCGCCTCCGGCCTTCGCTCCAATAATGCCTATGCCGGTTGCGAGCAGCGGCACAAGCAAAAGACTTATCGTTTCTATGGCGCTCATTCCCTTAACCATCACGACAGCGCAGACCAGAAGAAGCGCTCCCACGCCTATTTTAAAGTCCATGCCAAACATTTCCCTTGCCGCCGAGCCGGCCGCCGACGTCATGGCGAAAAACATGACAAAGAAAAACAAGCCTGATACCCACTCCGTAAACACCGCTTGCCTTTCGCCCATTATCGTTCTCAGATATTCTTTATATGTACATATCCCGTTTTGATTGATTACGTCAACAGTCGCCGCAAAAAGCAAAAAGAACAGCGCTCCGCTTATTATTACGCCGCTTCTCCAGCCGGAGCCGTACCTTAAAAAACAGTCGGTTATTTCTCTGCCCGAGGCAAAGCCGGCCCCTACGACCATGCCTATGAATACACAGGCTTTTTTTAATGTTTTCAATATAAAACCCCCATACTCTGTCAAAAAAGTATATGGGGGTAAAATTTTATTTATTCAGTATTTCTTCATATAACGCGATGTACTTTTTGGCTGAATCCTCCCAGGAGAGACTTGTATCCATACAGTTTTCAACGAGCTTTTTCCAGTCGTTTTCGTTTCTGTAGGTATTAAGCGCCTCTCCTACTGCCCAAAGTATTCCGCCGGCGTCATAGGTCTCAAAGAGGAATCCGTTGCCCTCTCCCGTCTCTGGATCGAACATATGGACAGAGTCGGCCAGTCCTCCGGTCTTTCTCACTACCGGAACGGTGCCGTATCTGAGACTGAACATCTGTCCCAGACCGCATGGCTCAAACCTTGAGGGCATAAGGAAAATATCCCCCGAGGCGTATATCTTCTGCGCCAGAGTATCGTCGAACATTATACAGGAACAGAAGCGTCCTCTCCATCTGTTCTCATAATATCTGAACATTTCCTCATATTTCCTCTCGCCGGTGCCAAGCATAACAAACTGAATGTCGTTATACATAAGGCCCTCCATTGCGTTGGCAAGTATGTCAAAGCCCTTCTGGTCGGCAAGTCTTGATATCATACAGACCATAGGCACGTCTCTCTCCTCAAGTCCGAGCTGTCTTTGGAGCATTCTCTTGTTTTCCTTTTTCTTCTCTATGGAATCCCTGTCAAAGTTGACGTCGATCCTCCTGTCCGTTTTCGGGTCGTTGGAAACATAGTCTATTCCGTTGATTATGCCTCTCAGTTTATCACTGAGCGAACGCATAATGCCGTCAAACCTGTATCCGTATTCCTCCGTCTGTATCTCCTTTGCGTAAGTCTCGCTTACGGTGCTTACCATGTCGGAATATACAAGTCCGGCCTTCATATAGCTCATGCTGCCGAAAAACTCGACCGTTCCGTTTTCAAAAAGATACCTGGGAAGATCAAACATTTCCAGCGACGACGGGTCAAAGTTGCCCTGATACTGAAGGTTATGGATAGTATAAAGCGTCCTCGTGTCTTTAAAATACGAGATCTTTTTATAGGTTTCCTTCAAAATCATCGGAACAGGACCTGTCTGCCAGTCATTGCAGTGTATAATGTCCGGTATGAAATCAACAAACGGAAGCATATCCAAAACGGCCTTTGAGAAAAACGCGAATCTTTCGTTATCGTCGTCATATCCGTACAGCTCATCTCTGCCAAAATAAAAGTCATTCTCTATAAAATATACGGGAACAGGCTCCGCCTTATATAGAATTCCGGCCTTTTGGGTTCTCCAGCCGACCTTAACATTGAAGCCGCCCAAAAACTCAACCCCGATATAATGATCATTTTTGATCTTTCTGAACTTCGGTATTACTATCCTGACATCTGCCCCTAAATTCCTGAGAGCCTTCGGCAAAGAACCGACGACATCTCCTAAACCGCCGCTTTTAACATATGGAGCAGCCTCAGAGGATACTATTAAAATTTTAAGCTTTTCAGCCTGCTTCATAGACGCAGCCTCCTTCTATTTTCCATTTTAACCTATTTTAAGCGGTATATCACTAATAATATAATACACTTAAATTTATTCAATGGCAACAATTTTATTGCCTGAGCTCAAATCTTTGCCCCCATTACGCTCAAAAATATGACCGTAAAATCCCCTTATTATCTCTGAGATTCCTGAAAAAAGGTGCCGACGCAGTGTGTCATAAAGAATGCTTTTATGCTTTCTTATGACATCGGCCATTAAAGCGACTTCCTTTACGCGAAAAGGCGGCGGAATTCACTTCCGCCGCCTTACATCTGCATAAATTTCTCGGTTTTACCCGCAGATTTTAGCTTATCTTACTTGCTA
>CAZBNY010000143.1:0-5262 GCA_964493235.1 uncultured Lachnospiraceae bacterium | reverse complement strand
AGAGATAAGGTTCTCAAGATACGCAAGGGTTTTCCCCGCGGCGATGGATATTACCAAAGGTGATTTTTTGATGATACTATCCTTTACGGGCGGTACTGCCTCGGGAAGGACGTTGGGCTTTACGGCAAGGATAAGAACGTCTGAGGACGCTATGACTTCCTCTGAGGAGGAGCATACGTTAATTCCGCATATCTCGGCCAGCTTATCGGCCTTCTCCCTTGATCTGTTATAAGCATATATATCACTGCCGTTAAAGCTTCCTGTACCGACAGTCATTCCCTTTATGATAGCACCGGCCATGTTGCCTGTACCTATAAATCCGTATTTCATAAAATCACTCCTTTGTTTTTATTATACATCAAAAAGATCGTCAATCCATAGTTTTATGCAAAAAATTATGATAGAATTACATAAGGAGATGATCGAATGGGAAAATATGAAAATTTATATACAGACCTTCACAGCCACTCAACGGCTTCTGACGGAACGTTCAGGCCGTCGGAGGTGGCGGAGCTTGCCAAAAAGGCGGGACTTACTTCCATTGCCCTTACCGATCATGATACGGTGGACGGACTGGACGAATTTATGGAGGCCGGCGAGCGCCTTGGTATCGAGACGATACCGGGTATAGAGCTGGCGGCCGGATACAAAAATACGGAGCTTCACATAGTCGGCCTTTTTATTGACCACAAAAGCAAGGCCCTTTGTGAAAGTATGGAATATATAGTGAATGAGCGCAATGAAAGGAACAAAAAGATGATAAAGGCGTTAAACCGCCTGAATATAGATATAACCATTGATGAGCTGGAGGAAAACGCCGGCGGAAACATAATCACAAGGGCGCATTACGCCAATGTGCTTGTCAATAAGGGCTATGTAAAGAGCAAGGAGGAGGCCTTTGATAAATATATTTCCTCGGGTCGCCCGGGATATGTCAAGAGGGAAACGCTCACTCCCAAAAGCTGTATAGAGGTGATACTGCGCTCCGGCGGCATACCTGTTCTTGCCCACGCCACCCTTTACGGTTATGGCTATCTGGAAATACACAATCTGATTGGGGAGCTTAAGCAATACGGACTTATGGCTATGGAGACCGTTTATTCGACCTATACTGACAGACAGACCGAGGAAATGAGAAAGATATGTGAGTCCTACAGGCTTTTGAAATCAGGCGGAAGTGACTTCCACGGGGCCAATAAGCCCGACATACAGCTCGGGATAGGCAGGGGAAACCTTAAAATACCACAGGAATTCGCTGAAAATATGAAGAAGGCGTTGAAGTAATAATTTTGTCCCCGCGGTAGTATAAATGTAATAAAAGCCGGTGGGCGGCTGTTATAACATTTATATATGGGAGGATAATGATTTGATAAGACCTGATAAAAAGAACCCCCAAAAGGGAAAATGTGTACGGAAGGATAAAAAGGAAAGCGCTGACAGCTCCTTTGCGGCGTCGGCCCTAAAGGGTATAGGCTTAGGGCTGGGAATAACCTGTATTGTTTTTGTGATCTGCGCACTGGTGCTGACATATACCGATGTCAGTGACGCCCATATCGGGATAGTATCAACCGTATGTACCGCTGTATCGGCCCTGTGCGCCGGGTATATCTGGGCAAGGGGCCGAGGAAAAAACGGACTGCTTACGGGGATCCTTGCTGGAATAGTCTACTGCGCCGTACTGCTGGCAGTGAGTGCTGCGGCGGGCGGCGGGCCGCTCTCCATCGGAACACTGACCTGTCTGGCGGTCTCGGCGGCCGGAGGCGGAATAGGCGGCATACTCGGTGTAAATACAAAATAAATTCTTAAATTTAGGACTTTGCAAATGGGAAATAATATGATACAATTAAAAAAATGTATATTTTAGGAGGTTACATAAATGAAACATATCAAAACTTTAAATAATGCAATGCTTAAGGAATCTCTTGTAAAGGGCGGCTGCGGCGAGTGCCAGACTTCATGTCAGTCAGCCTGCAAGACCAGCTGCACAGTAGCTAACCAGCCTTGCGAGAACAGATAATCCTATGCTTATAAAATGCGAGTCGGAATCTGAGCGGATTTTGACTTAAGTGTACACATGTTTATTGGAGTGACGATTATATCGTCACTCTTGTACTGTATGGACGAAAGGAAGAAATTTTATGCTTCACAAATTTTCCATGAACGGTATTAATGTTCTTATGGATATTTTAAGCGGCGCGGTCCATGCTGTGGACGAGGTGGCGTATGACATAGCCGACCTTTATCCCGAAAATGACTTAGACGCGCTTTGTGAAAAATTTGCGGACAAGTACACAAGAGAACAGATAAAAGAGGCTGTGGACGAGCTTGAGGAGCTTAAGGAGGCCGGCCTTCTTTATACCGAGGACGAGTATGAGCAGGTGCTTGAGCAGGTGAAAAACCGCGCTCCCGTCGTTAAGGCGCTCTGTCTCCATGTTGCCCATGACTGTAATCTGAAATGCAAATACTGTTTTGCCGAGGAAGGCGAGTACCACGGAAAGCGCTCCCTTATGAGCACCGAGGTCGGCAAAAGGGCAATTGACTTTATCATAGCCAACAGCGGGAACCGCAGAAACCTTGAGGTGGATTTTTTCGGCGGAGAGCCGCTTATGAACTGGGGCGTTGTTAAGGACGTTGTTGAGTACGGACGCGAGCAGGAAAAGCTCCATAATAAGAATTTCCGTTTTACCGTAACGACAAACGGAGTCCTTCTTGATGATGAGAAGCAGAAATATATAAACGAGAATATGCACAACGTCGTTCTCAGCATCGACGGCAGAAAGGACATAAACGATTTTATGCGTCCCAGAGCAGGGGGACAGGGCAGCTATGATCTTATCGTGCCTAAGTTTCAGAAGCTGGCCGACAGCAGAAACCAGACGGATTATTATGTAAGGGGAACCTTTACGCATTTTAATCTGGATTTCTCTAAGGACGTGCTTCATTTTGTTGACGACCTTGGCTTCAAACAGGTATCAGTGGAGCCTGTAGTTGCCGAGGATACCGAGGATTACGCCATCAGGGAGGAGGATCTTGATACTATCTATGCCGAGTATGAGAAACTCGCCGAGGAGCTTTACATCAGGCATAAGACAGGGGAAAAGGACTTCAACTTCTTCCACTTCATGGTTGACCTGACAGGCGGCCCGTGTGTGGCGAAAAGGCTTTCAGGCTGCGGCAGCGGAACTGAATATCTTGCGGTTACTCCCGAGGGCGATCTCTATCCGTGTCATCAGTTTGTCGGACAGGAGGAGTTCAAGATGGGAACAGTATTCACGGGTATTGAGAATAATGAGATCCGTGAGGAATTCGCCAACTGCAATGTTTATACAAAGCCTGACTGTAAAAAGTGCTGGGCAAAATTCTATTGCAGCGGCGGCTGTATGGCCAACGCCAGCCACTACGCGGGCGATATAAAGGGCACATATGAGCTTGGCTGTAAGCTCCAGAGGAAAAGACTTGAGTGCGCTATTATGATAAAGGCGAAGCTCATGCTGGACGAGCTGGAAAAGAACTGACCTATATTGAAATTTTAGCTTAGTCCGAAAGGGCGGTAATTCATTTGAATTTTGAAGGTATACCGATCGGGGGCAGTATCTGTTGCGATAATCGGACTGTTCCACCCGATAGTTATAAAGTGTGAATACTATTTTTCTTAACGGATTTGGCCGGCGTTTTTAGTGATCGGCATAGTATTTATCTGTATATCCGTCTTTACGCATGGGAGCATGTCTATAATTACGGCGCTGCCCGAAACATCATGCTTTTGGAGCATCAAGGAGCTTAGGGAGCGGACCAAAAGGGCCAAAAAAGGCCGGTTTCTCGAAAATCCCGATAAAAAGATACGCTCACAGATGACATTAAAAAATAAAGAATGCCTTTCGGACATTCTTTATTTTTTTGATTCTCGGCCGTGTGGACCATACGCTTATGGCGTCGGCCATCACCTAAATCAGCTTTGTCCGTGGTCTGAGAACGGTGTTCGGCCTATCCGTTTAAAAAAGCATTTCCCCGGGATTGTAGCCGTATGGAAGCGGTTCCTCCGTTATGAATTTAAAGCTGTCGTCTTTGAGTATCGGCAGGAAAGCGTAGAACGGAACAGAAGTGAACTCGCTTCCGTAGTTGCTGGCGCCGAACCAGCGGCCCTCCTTTTCGCTCAGGTTGAGACTTCTGGCGAACTTGGTGCGGTTGGAACAGTCGTGGACCGCGATATTCCACTTCTCATCGTCGGCGAGCTTCATAAGCTTGAAGGTTATCTCCCTGCTCCAAACGGGGGAGAGATAGCCGTGCCTTGATATATACATATTTTCGCCCTCGTAGTTGCATATATTGTTGGCGTTGAGATGAAGCTCGGCACAGTTCATAAAATCTATGCCTGCTGCAAGTATTTTGTCCTTTTTCTTTAAAAAAGCATCGTAAAATTCAGGGGTCATGGGCGTTTCTATGCCGACGCTCCCGATATATTTTTTGGCAAGGGCCATATTTTCGATGACTCTGTCGGAACAGACGGTGGCCCCGAGATTAAAGCGCAGCTCGTCCAAACCGGCTTCGCCAAGGGCCTTTAGGTTTTCTTCATTGGCAAGAAGTCCGTTGGTGTACATATGCTGATATACACCGGCGTCGCTGAATTTTTTGATAACGCCGTAATACTTCTCTATCTCGATAAAGGGCTCGAGATAAACATAGGCAACGCCCATAGGCTTTTTCTGGATCGAAAGCAGCAGGTCTATGTCATTTTCATAAAATTTTGTGCCGCCTATCTCCCAAAGACCTTCGCCAATTGGCATTATGTTATCCAGCTCGCCGTAGTTATAGCAGAACTTGCACTCGATATTGCACTTGTTTGTCTTTCTGATGGCAGTAAGGCCGCTGCCGGTCAAACAACAGCGGCAGCCCTTAGCGAATTTGCTGTCCTCGCCGACATAATAGGTCCTCCCCATCAGGGATTTAAGTCCCTTGATCTCGGACATAAGCTGTTCGTTTCTGCGATCGACAGCCTCTTCTATTTGTGCCAGCACGGCGTATATTATTTCATATTGCTTTGCCATAAGCTCCTCATCCTCGGGAAGGGAGGCAAAAAACTCAAACCATGTTAACGCGTCTTTTTTTGATATTTTCATTGTTATTCTCCTAAATCTTCTGAATTAATATAATTGCTGCACCGCCTGTCTGCGGAAAAGTGTTGAGGGTATTTTTCTATCAGGACTACTGTCTCAACTTGCTGTTCATTACTTCTGATAAATAATGCACCACTTTCTCCATCGT
>CAZBNY010000142.1:0-5280 GCA_964493235.1 uncultured Lachnospiraceae bacterium | reverse complement strand
CCCTTCATCTGCCACAGGCAGCGGTCGTGCTCAATTCCACAGGCAGCGGTCGAATCACTGCCTCTTTTCGCTTGTCTCGCCTTGCTCACTTCCGTTCGCAATTCTTCGCAGCTCAAAGATGGTCAGCGTAGTGCCGTCATGCTTATGACGAGCGAGCGTATGACTCGTTAGAGTTGTGCGAGCCGAGGAATATGACGGCATAAAGCGTCTCGCTTTAGCGAGGACTAAACATTCTCCCTTTATCTGCCACAGGCAGCGGTCGAATGTTTATCCAAATACGTGTCTGCCTATCTGTGTCCTTATCGGTATGGACCATATCCATTTGGACGTGGCCGTAGCGGGATTCCAGAAATACAGGGCCCCGCCCGTTGGATCCCAGCCGTTAAGCGCGTCCATAGCCGCATTCAGCGCCGACTCTGTTGGGGTGAGATTGATCTGTCCGTCCCGCACCGAGTCAAAGGCTCCGCTTTGATATACGACCTCAGCTACAGTATTCGGAAATTGACTGCTTGCCACTCTGTTCAATACAACGGCTCCAATGGCTACCTGTCCCGTATACGGCTCTCCGCGCCCCTCTCCGTTTATTACAGACGCCAGTATATACAGGTCGTCCTCCGAAACCGCCGATGTCGATATTCCAAGTCTGGCTAAAGTCTCATTGCCTACTATTCCATCGGGATTCAGTCCGTTGGACGACTGGAAATTCACGACCGCATAATATGTATTTGACCCGAATATGCCGTCTACATTGTCGGTATAGTAGCCGAGATCCTTTAGTCTCTGCTGTATCTGCGCGACTCTATTGCCGCTCGACCCCCAATAATATACCGCCACTTCTGCCACCTCTCTCAGTTTAAATGTATATGAATATATCGGATAAAGCACTGATACAGATAAAACTATTATAATGCTCCACTTTTTTAGCTCGTTATAGAAGCCCACCACTCCACTATTTTAAATTTCATTTCCGGTACGGCGTTATCCGATGAAAGCACAACCACCTCGTACCCCTCATTTGTGAGAACTTCCTTTAACATTTCTGTATCAGCGCATTCTATTCCTTCTCCGTTGAGACATAACGGCGGATACATGACGCACCACCAGTTATGGCCTTTTCCCTCGCCGATTATAATTTTCAAAGACATATAATTCCCCTCCGGGAAAACCGCGTTTCCATAGTATCTGACGGGATAACGCTCACAGGATAGCTCCGTGCTTATCTCATAGTCGTATCCCTCCGCCTTTGTTATTTCCCTCGCGATCTCCGTTATCTCCTCTGTATGCTTTCCGAGATATTTCCCGGCCTCATCTCGGCTCTTGCAGCTATTCATATCCTCTCTCAAATAGGCAAGTACGGCATCCCTGACCTCAAGCTTTAATTTTTGGTCAAATTCCTCATCGCTGTTGGCAAGCACATGGAATCTGACTACCGCGTTTGAAATGTCCTCGCTTACTTTCTCGGCATAGCTCCCTACCGCTAAAAATGACGTGATAAGACAGCCGCTGACGAGCGAAATAAGTATAGCCTTCGCGTCTTTCTTTATATAGTTAATTATTTTGTCCGGTCTGTTCATATATGTATTCCTCCCTTGTATAAGAGAGGATTGCCACATTTTTTCATTTTATAACGCCTGTGGAAATAATTTTTACATCGGCATTTATAACAATATCGCCGGAAACGCCCAGTCCTGTGAAGTCAGCGTCTGATTCCAGCGCCTTATTTATTGTATTTTCCAAATTCGTTTTTATTACTGTTTCAAGCCTGTCCTCGATATATTTTGTGTCTGCCCCAAATCCGCTTTCCAGCGAACATTCGGCCTTTATATCAACTGTCGTCACGCCGTTTTCCTCATGTGTCTTAATGCTCTGCTTTTTCACTCTCGCTGTCATATCCTCTGTTGAAACTGTTTCTCCCTTGGCGTTTCCCTCAAACCATTTTACGGAGACTATATCCTCGTCGGTTATATCTCCCGCATATTGACCGTTTTTTATTATACAGCCGCCGTTTAGGAGTATTTCCCCGTCCTCGGTCTTTATTATGGGGATTATAAATGTCTCGTTCTGTCTCATACACTTTATAAGATTCTCAAAATCCATGTATTCCTTCATATCCGCGTCGGCGTCGTTATTTTTGTAATAGTCCCAGAGATAGAGACCGCCCTTGGTATCCTTGGACATCACCGTTTCGACCGCCTCTATCGCCGTTGAGTCGGCCGCGAATACGACGACCTTAGTGTTTATGTCCTCCATTCTTTCGATGTTGCAGATCGTTTCCGCGAGCCTGTCCCCGTCGGTGACAACGCCCCGTCCCAATACGGCGGCCTTTAGCTGTCCGAAATATATTTCTTTATCGGAATATTTGTCAGCCAGTTTCTTTATCTCCGGTATGGTGTCTCCCGATACAACGGCGGTTTTCTGCTCCTCATTCTCGGAGCCTGTCTCGCTTTCCGGCCTGGCTTCTCCGACGGACATTATATATTTTCCTCCGCCGCCAAGCACCTTATATTCATCGGGTATCTCGCTTTCTCCGCTGTCGATACCCATAAGCACAACATATCTTCTGTCCTCAGTCTCAGTCCTGTCATAACAGCCGGTAAGAAGCAGGATCGCCGCTCCCAGCGCCAGTAATCTGAGCTTTACTGTTTTGCCGCTTCTCATTTCGCCTCACCGCCCTTTCCGAAAAACAGTCCTGCCAGCGGCAGTGCTATACCGAATAAAACAAGGGACAGCTTTCCCGCCGTAAACAGCCAATATACGGCGCTTTCAACATTATCAATGAATACAGAGACAGCAAACGCCGCCAAGCCGCTCAAAAAAACAAGTATGGTCTGTCTTTTTGAGCCGAACACCGCCCCAAGGGAGAATATCCCCAGGCCGACGGCAGAAAATACGGCGAATATCCACATTCTGAGCATAAATACGTCCTGCTTGTCCCCGAATATAAATTCAAGGCTGACAGTGTCCATAATATTGAGCGCCGGAAACATTCTTGCCGCCGTATCATTGAGACCGAATTTTGAAACAGCCGTATAGGTAAACAGAATGACCGCCGCGACAGCTATAATAACAGCGCAGACGGCCTTCCCGGCCTTATTTTCGCCGTCCGTAAAGGGGAGAAGCACAAACAGTGCCTGCGCCCCTCCAAACATACAGGCGCACTTTATACCTCCGCCTATAACATTTACGTCTTTTTCGGTAAAGGCGGAGTAAAGAAGTCCGCCGCCGGCGTCCGAAAGGCACAGAACAGCCGATATCGCCGCGTTTACAACAACGACGATAAAAAGCAGCTCACCGGCCCTTCCGACGGTCTGAACGCCTAAAACGGCCATATAAACGGCTGTCAGCGCGAATACACCGGCGACTATCCGGGACGGTGTGTTCGGGAGCAGATAAAGACTGACAGCGCCACAGACCAGCCGCAGATCGATCCCCGCGTAAAACGCCATGCTTATCCCGGCCAAACCGGCGGATATTTTTTGGAGGACGGAATTATTTATCCTGCTTTCCGCCCGGCATATCAGAATACATTCGCCGACAACTGTCACAGCGCCTATAAGCACGCTGTAAATATTGTATATCGCTGTCTGCGGCATTCCTATCAGCGCCGAGGAAAATATCCAAAGTATGATAAGCGCCTGCATCTGCCTTACCGAAATTCTTCCGTTTGTAAAGAGCATATCAATCCCTCCTGACTCTGTTTTTCGGCGTGGAGAAAACAGGGCGTTTTTTGAGCATAAATAACGGCATTCGCACAATGCTGTCCTTCAGGTCGTCCCAGCCGCTTTCTGACGCTGAACAGTATGGGTACATATACGGTATTCCGAAGCTTTCCAGCGAGCAAAGATGCACCAGTGTCAATATCATACCGATCCAGAATCCAAAAAGGCCAAGCATCGCCGCGAGAATCAGGACGATATATTTGGAAAGCCTTATGCCGTTTACCATCGACTGATTTGGGATAACAAAGGTACATATTCCGGTTACGGCGGAAACTATCACGACAACGGGGCCGACCAATCCCGCCTCAACGGCCGCCTGACCGATAACGATACCGCCGACTATGCCCAGCGTCGAGCCTATGGGAGAGGGCAGTCTTATTCCCGCCTCCCTCAGCAACTCAAAGGCGATCTCCATTATGAAGACCTCCGTTACCGCCGAAAACGGTACGTTTATCCTTGTGCCAGCTATTTTCAGAACGACTTCAACGGGCAGAAGGTTCGGGTTATAAAGCGTTAAAGCGATATAAAGGCCCGGCAGTCCGAGGGCGATAAAGGCGGCGGCATAGCGCAGAAGTCTGATAAAGCTCATAATTTCCCAACGGTCGTAATAGTCCTCGGCCGCCTGAAAAAATGTGTTGAGCGTGGACGGAAGCATGAGGACCATCGGTGAATTGTCCACGGCAACCACGACCCGCCCCTCGAACAGGGCGGCAGAGGCCTTGTCGGGGCGTTCCGTCATCTGGACCCGGGGAAACGGGGACCACCATTTTCTTTCCGTCATCTGCTCGATGTAACCGGCGTCCATTATCGCATCGACGTTTATGTTTTTCAGCGTTTTTTTGACCTTTTCGACTATTTCCGGCCTGACTATCCCCTCCATGTACATAACGGCCACATCAGTTTGGCTTCGTCTGCCGACCTTGCTCCTGATCACCTTGAGTGATGTGTCACGTATTCTTCGTCTCATAAGGACGACATTTTTGCTGACCGACTCGGCAAAGGCGTCTTTTGGGCCTTGAACAACTATCTCGTTTTCCGCCTCGGGGACCCCTCTTGTGGGCCAACCCTTGGTAGAGGCCACCAGTGCCTTTTGCTCACCCTCGGCAAATATGGCTGTATCGCCCAAAAGTATCGATGTAAACAGGTTGTCGAAATCCGTTTCCTCGCTCATTTCGCCGACGCTTATCGCCTCGTCCTTGAGCCTGTCCAAAATGTTTTCGCCCATAGCGGCCTTAGTGCGGTTCATAAGGTTAGTCATTATGGAATTCTCAATAACATCGGTATCAACTATGTTGTCGATGTAGGCCAAAAGCATATCTATATTTTTGTCGCGACCGGCTTTAAACGGCCTGATGATAATATCGTCGCAGTCCTTAAAGGCGTCTTGAAGTATTTTTTCATTGGATCTCAAATTAGTGGAAACACGCAAATTTTTCACTCCCTCTCGGGTATATGTTGCTCCGTAAAATGTAAAATTATACTTGCTGAAAAAGCCGCGTCAGCTCATTTTTTTGCCTACTGGCAAATTGCACAAAAGCGAAAATTCAGATGATTTTACACA
>CAZBNY010000141.1:0-5304 GCA_964493235.1 uncultured Lachnospiraceae bacterium | reverse complement strand
ATTGGCTCGCCTCCGTTAATAAAATTTGTCATTCGGGATATGACGATAGCATATGTCAAATTTTAAAAAAATATACGTTGAGAACGCAAAAACGAAAGCCGGATTGCAGATAAGGCTGATCCGGGCGGCCTATCCTTTGATTTTCCGCCAAAAAAATCCCCATAGCGTTTTGCCATAGGGACCTGTACCCATCGGTATTTTAGATGAAAATGAAAGAAGCCGCTGACTTTTGCCAGCGGCCCTTTTCATAAAATATTATATAAGGGGTTAATATAAATATTTCACTAAAAATTCTTAAGGGGATGCCGATAACCTGCATTTTACCTGCACCAGAATTATTTAGCGAGGGTATGGACGCCTGCATTTCGTCCATACCCTAATGAAATTCTTAAGCCCAAGGGGCTTGTTAACTTTTTTTAAGCAGTCGCTAAATTATTTAGCGCCTGCGTCGATTGCTCTAAGTTTCTCACGAAGAGCTTCTTCTTCTGCGAAGATTTTCGGATCATCTTCGTAGAATACATAGAAGTTAGGATCAACTTCGCCGATTCCAAGATATCTTGCTTTGTAGTCCTTAAGAAGCATAGCAAAGTCGTTTCTGAGAAGGAACATAGCAAGAAGGTTGGAGAATACGGGAACGATAAGTGTTACGTCAACGATAGCCCAGAAGAGATCCGCGCTGTATCCGCCGGCAACGATCGATGAAACGATGATTACGTTGGGGATAGGGAATACGCACTTGAATAAGAAGCAAAGCTTGTCTCTTGTCTTGGGATGTTTAGCGAACGCCCATCTGATAACTGAGATGTAGTATGTATACCAACCACCTGTTGTTGTGATACCGAATAAGCAAGCCATGAGTCCGATAAGGATAGGGCCAAATTTGCCGTAGCATGATTCAAATGCTGTAAGGCAAAGTGTAGCACCTGTCTGACCGTTTGACCATTCGCCTGAAACGATAACTGAAAGTCCAACAACTGAGCAAACAATGACTGTATCAACGAATACCTCGAATACGCCCCAAAGGCCCTGTCTTACAGGATGGACCGTATCAGCAGAACCGTGGATAAGGGGTGATGAACCCTGACCAGCTTCGTTCGAGTTGATAGCTCTTGACATACCTTTTGAGATAACCTTAGAAACAGCGATACCTGTGAAGCCGCCTACCGCAGCGTGAGGTGTGAACGCGCTTCTGAAGATATCAGCAAGTGAAGGTATTAAGTTGCCGATGTTAAGAATGATAACACCGAGACCACCGATGACGAAAACGACACACATAAAAGGTACGAGTGCTGTAGCAACCTTAGCAACACGGGGAACGCCTGCCCAGATTACATAGTAAAGTACTGCTGTATAGATAAGTGTTACAACGATCATGTTGATGCCGAAGCTCTTTGAAAGGATCTCAGAAATTGTGTAAGCCTGTGATCCGCCAAGGAACTGAGCAACGAAACCTATCGCGAAAAGGACCGCAACGATCATACCGGCTTTAACGCCTCTTTTTCTGCAGATACCTTTTTCAACCATTGTAGGTGTGCTTGAATAGTAGATACCATTCTCGTCTTTACTTCTATAGTAAACAGCGAGTGAGATTTCTACCATCTTTGTCATCATTCCAAGGAAAGCAGCAACCCAGATCCAGAAAAGAGCTCCGGGTCCGCCGGAAGCGATAGCTGTTGATACACCGGCGATGTTACCGCAGCCTACGCATCCGCCGATAGCTACACAAACAGCCTGGAAAGGTGAAATTGTTCCTTCCTTAGAACTGCGAGCTTCTTTAGAAGTCATAGAACCAAGTGTGTTCTTCATGATGTGGCCGAAATGACCGATCTGGAAGAATCCGCTTCTTACTGTGAAGTAGATTGAAATGAAGAATACGAAGAAAAGGAACGGTTTTCCCCATAACACGTCATCTAACATATAAATTACGTCACCAAAACTCATTTAGTATTTCCCCCTTTAGGATTATTTAATTTGGTTTGGTTTACTTATGTCGCAATGCCCTTACGGCATATAGAATCTTCAATGATTGCGCATTCATTAAATTCTGAAATAAATGATAAACTGTATAGCAACTATAGAGTCAATAGCTTTGAATTGGACTATTTATACAAATTTAAACTTGATTTTTTGGTTATTTAGCTACTTTTTGGAGTGTTTAAAAAAGCACTGTAGTATTTTTTATATATTTTGTTCAATTTCCACTGTCAATTTTTTAGCCCATATAAGCTGTTAGTCACAACTGCGTATTTGTCATCAGAGATTTTACAGACACCTTTTTATAAAATTTAAGGACGCAAAATATAATTTTGCGTCCCTGTTCAGAGTTTTTATAGTCTGTCAAAAAACGTCCTCATCCTTTCAAGGCCGTCGGATAGAACGGCTCTCGGGCAGGCGATATTTATACGCTCGAAGCCTTCGCCCGGCTTGCCGAATATATATCCCTCGTCCAGCCATATGCCGGCCTCATTCTTGAGCCTGTCATGCAGCTCATGGCATTCTATTCCGTATGCGGTCATATCCATCCACACAAGATAGGTCGCCTGCGGTATCATAAGCTTGATCTTCGGAATATTTTCAGAAATATATTTTATGAGGAAATCACGGTTTCCCTTCAAATATTCAGTAAGCTGGTCAAGCCATTCCTCCCCGCCCTCATAGGCGGCCTTCACGGCGATGACGCCAAAGGTCGAGGCCTCGTTAACGTCTATGTCAAAGCCGTTGGAGAGTATATGGTTCTCGTACCTTTCCTTAAGCTTAGGATCTTTTATCACAAGGTTGGATATCTGAAGTCCGGCCAGGTTGAACGTCTTTGTCGGCGACGTGCATATTATGCTGTTTTCAACTATATCCTCGTCCAGCGTTCCGAAGGACACATGGGTATTTCCCGGATAAACGATGTCGCAGTGTATCTCGTCGGCTATTATAAGCACCCCGTTGTCGGCGCATATCCTTCCCATACGGGTAAGCTCGTCCCTTGTCCAGAGCCTTCCGCCGGGGTTATGCGGTGTGCAGAGATAGAACATCTTTACCGCGGGGTCCTTAGCCTTTTTCTCAAAATCGTCAAAATCTATCTCGTATCTGCCGTCCTTATATATAAGGTCGTTGTATACAGGCTCGATGCCGTTTCTCCTGACGGCATTGGTGAACGGATAATATACGGGAGAGTGCATAAGTATCTTATCCCCCGGCTTTACGAATATCTTGGCGAAGGCATGGAGCGCCGGAACGATGCCCTGGCTGTAGGTGAGCCATTCCCTCTTTATTTCCCAGTTATGTCTTTTCCTGAACCAGCCTATAACGGCGTCAAGCACATCGTCGCTGAATATCGAATAGCCGAAAATGCCCTCATTCGCTCTCTCGGCGATGGCCTCCCTTATGGGCATAGCTGTTCTGAAATCCATGTCGGCGACCCACATCGGGAGAACGTCCTTATCAAATTTTTCCAGATCCCACTTAAGGCTGTGCGTATAATGTCTGTCAATTATTTCGTCAAAATCGTACTTCATAATTACCTCCTGCTACAGATCTATTCTATAGACTCCGCCACATATTTCCAAAATCCGGCGGCTATCGACGAGCGGTATGTATTTTTATGCGCCGTCATATATATTTCCGTATTAAATCTAGCGTCGTCTATTCTAAGGCTTTTCATGCCCTTGGCCATGCTGAGTGCCGACTCAGGCAGTATGCCCACGCCCATTCCTCTCGCCGCCCAGGCAGCCGTTGTTCTGGCGTCCTCGTTCAGACAGACTATGTTTGCCCGAAGGCCCTCATCTGAAAATATATTTTTGAATATACTCTCCCACCGTTTGTATATAATAAGCGGCAGACGGGCCAGTTCCCCGACCGTTATGCTGTCGCCGCCGTGTATGAACTCGTCGCTGCCCACGGCGTACATATGCTCGCTTCTCATCTCCAGCATATCCATATCGTTTGAGAAAAACGGCGTTCTGATAAAGGCTATCTCCAGCAAATTCGAGCGCAGCATATCCAGCATTTCATATGTATTCGCCTCGGATATCTCAAAGGCTATGTCGGGATATTTTTTGTGAAAGCCCTCTATCCACAATTCCAAGGCGGCCTCCTCCACGGACGAGACTATGCCAAGTCTCAGCACACCCTTAGTCCCGCTGCTGTAATCCCTCAGCTCCTTCGTTATTATATCCGACATATCGATAAGCGTCAACGCCCTGCTGTAGAGCATATGTCCGGCCTCGGTGAGCTGTATTTTTCTCGCTCCCCGCTCAAAAAGCACGCAGCCAAGCTCATCTTCAAGCCGATGTATCTGTGTGCTTAACGGCGGCTGAGACATATGAAGTTTTTTAGCCGCGGCCGAGATATTCCCCTCGTTCACCACGGTCACAAAATAATAAAGCTGCTTAATGTCCATGTTCTCACCTATACAAAAATAATATATAAACTATATTTAATTAATATTTTTAATATATCTTCTTTTATGGTATCATGGGAAAGGAGTTTTTTCAACTATGTTTTAAGGAAGTGCGGCAATGAAAAGGTTACTTGTATATTTAAAGGATTATAAAAAGGAGTCTGTTCTGGCTCCGCTGTTCAAAATGCTGGAGGCGCTGTTTGAGCTTTTTGTACCGATAGTCATGGCTTCTGTAATAGACACCGGAATAGCCAACGCCGACAGGCCGTATGTTATCAGAATGTGCCTGATACTTGTAGTTCTTGGTATCATCGGTCTTGTCTGCTCGATCACGGCGCAGTATTTTTCAGCCAAGGCGGCCTGCGGCTTCGCGGCGAAGCTGCGCCATGCCCTGTTTGGTCACATTCAGTCTCTTTCCTATATCGAAATGGACACGTCCGGCACCTCAACGCTGATAACAAGAATGACAAGCGACATAAATCAGGTCCAAAACGGCGTAAATATGTTTCTGCGTCTGTTCATGCGTTCCCCGTTCATCGTGTTCGGCGCGATGATAGCGGCTTTTACCATCGATATAAAGTCCGCGTTGGTGTTCGTTGTGACTATTCCGCTTTTGTCAGTTGTTGTGTTCGGCATAATGTATATAAGCATACCTCTCTATAAAAAGGTCCAGGCGAGCCTTGACAGGGTGCTTGGCATTACGAGGGAAAACCTGACCGGCGCGAGGGTCATAAGGGCCTTCGGCAAGGAGGAGGACGAGACGGCAAAATTCGAGGAGGCCAATTCCTCTCTGACAAAGCTGCAAATGTTTGTCGGCAAAATCTCCGCCCTGATGAACCCCGTCACCTATGTGATTGTCAATATTTCCATAGCTGCGCTTGTATGGGTCGGCGCCTTCAGAGTCGATGGCGGAG